>CAJXUM010000740.1 GCA_913060855.1 uncultured Lewinella sp.
CTACACTATCCTCTTCGTCGGCAGCGTCAGATGTGTATAAGAGACAGGTTCTGTACACGGCCCGGGCTATTCAGGTGGCGCAGCTATTACCAAAAGCTTTGGCTTTGAAAAAGACAGATTTGATACTGACTTCCATATCTTCGCCGTCGAATGGGGTGTGGACTATATCAATTTCTTTGTAGATGATACTGTTTACAAATCCATTACGCCTGCTGATGTAACAGGTGAATGGGTCTATGATCATAGCTTCCATATCATTTTGAATCTTGCGGTAGGAGGAGACTACGTAGGCTTCCCAACTAGTGAGACCATTTTCCCCCAAACCATGTTGGTAGATTGGGTGAGAGTGTATCAAGAACAGAATTAAGCAAAGCAAAGTATATCCCACCGTTGCAGGTGGAAACACCTGCAACGGCGGACACTTTAGACACCTATATAAATCCATATTAATGGAAAGCACAAAGACTACTGACCTTGTTGAGATAAGTCAGGTACAAATAGAGGGCGAACCCTATTTTAAGATTTCGAATAGTGACCAGATGCGTCCCTTCTTCATGAGCATTGTTAGTAACTCCAATCACTGGATGTTCATTTCTAGTAATGGCGGCTTAAGTGCTGGTCGGAAGGATGCTGAGAATGCCTTATTCCCCTACTATACGGATGATAAGATCACCGAATCTGCTGATATCACCGGAAGTAAAACGATACTCCTAGTCCACAGAGCTGGCAAAGCAAATCGGTGGGAGCCCTTTTCTGAGCGCTTCGACGGTATGTACACCATCACTAGGAATTTGCTCAAAAGCACTTACGGCAACAAGATTGTATTTGAAGAAGTCAATCATGACCTTGGGCTCACCTTCAGGTATAAGTGGAGTACGAGTGATCGCTATGGCTTTGTCAAAGAATCAACAGTCATCAATGATGGCGAGCAAGCGGTAAAAGTATCAATAGTCGATGGTATTCAGAATATCATGCCTTATGGTGTCCCTAGTGATTTGCAGATGCGGTCCAGTAATCTGGTAGATGCTTACAAGAAAAATGAATTAGAGAAAGACACGGGTTTGGGGATCTTCAGTCTAAGTGCGATCATCGTTGATAAGGCGGAGCCAAGTGAAGCCTTAAAAGCTAATATCGTATGGTCCTTAGGTTTGGATAGTCCCAAACATTTGCTATCGTCTTTACAATTGAAAAACTTCCGAAAAGGAATCCCTCTACAAGAGGAAATTGATATAAAAGCCGAAAAGGGAGCCTATTTTGTCCAGGCGGAACTCCAACTTGCCCCTGGCGCTGAGAAGCAATGGCTGATCATCGCCGATATCAACAAGAACCATTCTGCCTTAGCCAAGATCTCGGAAGCGATAAAGAGCGAAAAGCAATTGGTGGAAATGGTAAAGAAGGATATCGCATTGGGGACCGAGGGCTTAATCGCACTAAACGCGGCTTCTGATGGCCTCCAGCTCACCGCTGACAAATACAAAGATGCCCGTCATTTCGCCAACACTCTCTTCAATATCATGCGGGGCGGCATATTTGATAACAACTATCAAATCGAAAAGGCAGATTTTAGCCAATACCTTGCCCAGGCCAATAAGTCATCCTTTGCATCAGGCCAAGCATTATTGGCACAATTACCCGAAGTTTTTTCGGTCACGACACTACAAGAGATCAGCCATAAAAGTGAAGATGAAGACTTCAAAAGGTTATGCCTGGAGTACATGCCGCTGAAGTTCAGTCGGCGGCATGGCGACCCCAGCCGACCTTGGAATAGATTCTCTATCAACACGCGCAACGAATCTGATGGATCAAAAATTCTGGATTACGAAGGCAACTGGAGAGATATTTTTCAAAACTGGGAAGCCCTTGCCCACTCCTATCCTTTATTTATCGAAAGCATGGTGCATAAGTTTTTGAATGCCACTACTTTCGATGGATACAATCCTTATCGAGTCACCAAAGGTGGATTTGATTGGGAAACTATTGAGCCCGATGATCCTTGGTCCTACATCGGTTATTGGGGAGATCATCAAATTATCTACCTCTTGAAGTTTTTGGAATTTTCGGAAGATCACTTTCCCGGAAAACTGGACAACTTATTGGACCAAACTCTCTTTGTCTACGCCAACGTTCCTTACAAGATCAAGGACTTTGATGACATCCTGAAAAACCCTAAAGATACGATTGAATTTGACCTTGAATTAGACGAAAAAATACGAGCGCGCAGGGAAGTGATGGGCGTCGATGGTGCTTTGCTACCGGATCCCAATGGTTCTATCTATCGCGTCAACTTTGCCGAAAAAATCTTAGCTACTCTTTTGGCTAAGTTGTCCAACTTCATTCCCGAAGGTGGAATTTGGATGAATACACAACGTCCAGAGTGGAATGATGCCAATAATGCATTGGTGGGTAATGGCGTATCGATGGTAACCCTCTACTATTTACGTCGATTTCTTCATTTCTTTAAGGTGATGTTGGCTGATTCGAAACGAACGCAAGTAGCTATTTCCAGTGAATTGGTGGAATTTTTCCTAGTGGTAGCCACTACCCTCGAAGCGCATAAAAATCTATTGACGGGAAGTATCAGTGATACCGATCGAATGCTAATTCTGACTGGCGTAGGCCAAGCCGGAAGTGATTTCAGAAATAAAATCTATGCCGAAGGATTTTCAGGCAACAAGCAGTCGATCAGCATCCAGGGCTTAAAGCAATTTATTAAGCTAAGTCTCCAATACCTAGATCATTCGATCGAAGCCAACAAAAGGCCAGACAACCTCTATCACGCCTACAACCTGCTGACCATAGAAAGCAAAACCGAGGTTTCCATCGATTACCTCAGTGAAATGCTAGAAGGCCAGGTAGCTGCCCTAAGCTCAGGTTATTTATCGAGCGAAGAAGTGTTGCGGGTGCTAGATGCCTTGAGAAGTAGCCAATTGTACCGAGCAGATCAAAATAGCTATGTGCTATACCCCAATAAGGATTTGCCAAGATTTATGGCCAAGAATAACATCCCGCAAGCAGCTGTCGATTCCTCAGCCTTATTAAAGGCCCTAGTAGAGAAGAAAAATACTGCGATTCTTGAACAAGACACCTTTGGCCAATATCATTTCAATGGCAACTTTAAAAATGCCAATGATCTGCGAGCAGCACTCGAAAAATTCAAACCAACTAAATACGCGTCCTTAGTAGAAGCGGAGCAGGAAAAGGTACTACAGATCTTCGAAGACATCTTCGATCATAAGGCCTTTACCGGAAGGTCCGGTACCTTCTTCGGCTATGAGGGATTGGGTTCCATTTATTGGCACATGGTGTCCAAATTGCAACTAGCTGTACAGGAATGCTGCCTAAGCGCCATTGCCAAGCAAGAAGACGAGGAGGTCATCGGCCGACTCATAGCCCATTACTACGAAATTTGTGAAGGTATCGGCGTCCACAAGCCACCCACGGTTTACGGCGCATTCCCAACCGACCCTTACTCCCACACCCCTGGAGGGAAAGGCGCACAACAACCCGGAATGACGGGACAAGTGAAGGAAGATATTTTAAGTCGATGGGGTGAGTTGGGCGTATCTGTGAAAGCCGGTAAGCTTTGCTTTGATCCCTCCTTGTTGAGAAAAGAAGAGTTCTTGACCACATCCGAGGTTTTTGAATACATCGATGTTAAAGGCAAACCTCAGCAACTTCAACTGGATCAAGGCAGTATTTGCTTTACCTATTGCCAGATCCCTGTCGTGTACGGTTTGGACAGCGTGAATAATTTGGAGGTAGTATATCAAGACGGTACAACGAAATCCTTTAATCACTTATGTCTTGACGCAGCGGAGAGTGACCAAGTATTGGGAAGAACCGCTGAGGTATCAAAGATTATTATTCGAGTAAGCACAAATAGCTTAAGATGAGAATATTACGACAAACAATAGGTAGATATATTCTTATACTGGGCGCCAAGAACTTAAGATTGGTCTGGCCCAAACTAGCCCCTTTATTAGGCTTGATCTTATTCTTTTCTTGCCAGTCAAAACAGTCAGGAGAAGAAGCCGATTCATCACCCATAAAACAAGAAGTAGTGGCTGCAACGATTTTAGGAAATCCGGATTATTTAGCCATATCGTATGGTGGCTACCGACAGAATAGTCGTGATATTCAGCCGACGGTGGAAGAGGTAAAAGAGGATCTAAAGATACTCGCCGCCATGAACATAAAGGTGTTGCGTACCTATAATACCCAATTGAAGCATGCCTCGACGGTGCTAGCTGCTATCCAGGAATTAAAAACCGAAGATCTCAATTTTGAGATGTATGTCATGTTGGGAATCTGGATCGATTGCAAGGATGCCAGGACCGCCAATCCTGATCATGAGGCAGAAGATACAGCAGCC
>CAJXUM010000741.1 GCA_913060855.1 uncultured Lewinella sp.
GATCAGCCTCGGTCTCGTGGGCTCGGAGATGTGTATAAGAGACAGATCCAATACATTCCCGTTTCTAGTTCTCCTACATCTAAACTCAATTCATGCTTTCCAGCACGGCCCGTCTTTTTACGTCGAATCAAAATCCGACCGATCCGATCGAATAATAAGATACTCGCCAATTCTCCCTGTTTCAAATCTAGATCAACTTTCAATAAACCGTTATTTACTGGATTCGGAAATACACGAAGCTTTTCACTACCCATCGAGAAATAAGTAGTGGAATACAATGGATTATAAATCGGATTTTCTACTTCAATCAAATAATCTTCTACTTCACCAAAAGCCAGCTCACCACAGGGGGTAGGCGCTGTTCCATACTGCATGGCTACACGCATACGCAAGGGCCCCGAGCTGATTACCGTTCCAATAAATAATTGTGCTTCAATACTGCCTGACCACATATCTAGGCTGATGATTTCTTCCCCAGGGTCCGTAAAATCGTGATCCCTGTTAAAGTCTATCCAAGCCCGAAAATATTCATTGAATGGAATTCCGTCAAAACCAGGTTGGATGAAAATCTGATACCCTCGCCCAGCTTGCAATACCACTTTGCGATCTGTAAAATCAGCATAACCACCATTATTACCGCTCAGAAATTCTATGCTATCTATCTGTACTCGATCAATCCATTCATAGTGGGCACTTTTGGCTAACGAAAGACAAAGTTCAGTAGGTGCTGGCACTTCTACCGCCATCGAGACCGTACAAGCGTTGGCATCCACGATACTTAGCGAATAGGCCCCTGCTTCGGGCGCCGGTAAACTCGCCCCCATAAAACCATTTGACCAAATGTATTGGTAGGGAGCTAAGCCTCCCATCGCATCGGCTGTCAATCGCCGAAAACCTCTTCCATCATCTTGCAGTAAATCTATATCAGCAGTAAGGCCATCTGGGTCACTTAATACGGTATTAGCAATTGATAAACAACCATTTGCATCTGTTACCGTCAAAGAATAGGTCCCTGCCTCAAGTTGATCCAACTCGAGTTGTTCCCCATCCATTTGCCCATTAAACGCATAAGAATAAGGGGCCGTACCGCCCAGAACCATGATGTCTAGCCACCCTGTAGCCTCCCCTTGGCACAAAGGTGAGCTTCCATGCAGTTCTACATCTAGCGGATCAGGCCCCTTAAGGAATGTTGATAGCACTAAACTCTCAGTATCTTGACTAACGGTAACTCGATATTCTCCTTCTTTCAACCCCCTCACTTGCGCACTTGTATCTCCAGTGCTCCACAGGTATCGAGTAGGATGACCTGCTTCCGCCTCTATCTCGACCCGTAACTCACCGTCCTCCCCTTCATGACAACTAGGGGGTTGGACAATAGCCACTCGGGCATTCAATTGCGGCAAAAGCATTTCATCTAAGCAAAAGGGCAGGGACACCTGGGCTTCAAACACACCTCCTTCTACCAATATCCGTCCATTTTCTACTACTAAGGCAAACTGTCCCTGTCCTTGCAAACAACACATACCATCCTGATAAGCATCCATGACAACCAACTCATAGCAGCCCATAGGCAGGCAGAGCGGTATTTGCTTGGCAGTATTACCTAAACGGTTTGGATATGGTCCTCCTCTTGCCCAGATTTGCCCATCCGGCGATTGGATTTGCCAGCGATTCTCAGCTGGGAATTGATCAAAAATAAAGTTTAGACTTAGTTGAAAATCACAGGAATAGTGCTCATAGTACAAGGCCGGACTACGAACGCCCTCTATCCCTGCTCTATTGACGGCAGCTATACTGTACCAATCCGCTTTCCCAATAAAAGTGGGTAAAAACAGAAAGGTGTCTTGTGTGAGCGCTATTTTTTCCATGTACCGATACCCCATTCGATAAATTTGATACTGATCAGCACCTTCCACTGGGTCCCAATACATCATCATTCCCTCATCTCCTGTTGGTACCATAGCGGGTGTTGGCCAGGCTAATAGGTTTACAGCTTCACTTATTACAGCAGAGGCATTAGTCGGTCTCAGTCGAAGGTAAACTTCACCACTTAAGTCAGTGGGCACGTCCCAGTCATATTGGAGTCGAGAGGCAGGAATATTGTTCGCAATGTTAATCCAAGTTTGCATACTGTCCTGAGAATAGTCTAGCCCCATATTAGCTCCATCGGTATCACCCTCCCACCTAATAGTCTCCGGCACTCCTGGCACAAAACGCTGCTCGCCCAGTGGATAAGCCCATTGTAAGGCTCTATCATCAAAATAAGTAGTAATGAAAAAGGTTTGTGGTCCCTCTGGTACGAGAAAGCCCGCTACGGCTATTTGATACGTTCCAAACTCACTTAGCTCGATCTCAACCTGCTCCATATTATTCAATCGATCTCTGCCTTTTACAGCGGGATGAAGCAAGCTATCCAAATCAGGATGACTGCTTAAAGTCCAAGGTAAGTGCACGGCTCCTGATGGTGCCTGTATAGATAAATCTAGATCATTCACCAAAGCCTTATCATTGAAAGGTAAACCCGCAGGGTCATTCCAATAGATCATGACTTTCATTCTTTGTACGCCAGCAGGAACTTCGATAGTAAACGCCTTGCGTTCTTCATGCTGCACGGCAGCTGCGAATATCGGCTGTTCCCTCAGGGCAGTAAGCGCTCGCCCTAGATGCGGCCGCCCCCAGCCATACTCAAAATCGGGGCCCTTTCGTCCTAAGTCATCGGCTGTATTCAATAGAATGGCTTTAATCAAAGCGGCGGGCGGGTTGACTCCCCCATGAGACTCTCGATAGGCTTCATATAATAAAGCTGCAGCTCCCGCTACCGTAGGAGAAGCGGCAGAGGTGCCGCTAGCCAACTGGTAGGTGTTTTCCCGATCAGTACTCAATTGTCCGCTCCCTGGAGCAGCCAAGTCAGGTTTGATGCGACCGTCAGCTGCGGGGCCTCGACTGCTATCGTTGATTAGTGTATCCAGAGCAGACAGGTTAGCCACTGCAATCGCATGTTTTGCGGCCTTCCTCCCTCCTGTAATATTACCAAATCTTGTCCCATCCGCTTTCATCAACTCCCCGTAGGGGTTGTTACAATTCGTATCTCCTTGATTGCCTGCTGAAAAACAATGCAACAATGAAATCGACTGATTAACCTGTAAATCAATAGACCTAGCAGCTTGTGTATAGGCTCCTCCACAACCTTCCCAAAAGGAAGTAGAAGTAATGACCGTTCCCAATTCTTGATAATTGGTAACGGCCTCATTGATGTGTTCATACTGCTCTATGTTGTATAAATGTAAAGTCGCGGCTGGGGCCATTCCCATGGCTCGAGGGTTAAGGTTTCCTGCGCCGATGGCTAAACCAGCGGTCATATCACCGTGTACCCCTCGCTCAAAACGGGTGTGATCAAAAACGCGATTGGCAAAATCTAGGTGATCAACCGAACCATCATCACCAATAGCCATGACTACTCCTTCTCCATCTAATCCATTCTCTGGGCCGTTGCCTAGCCAATGTATTCGCTGCTGATTCCGACCTACATATCCTTCATGAATCGGACGATCGGGAATAGTTTCTATAAAAAAAACGGCTGGTATCTTTGCTATTGTTGGTAGTTGGGCGGTTGTTGCTTCCACTTGAAGATAACCCTCCTTGATCGTAACTCTTTCGCTACCCAATTTCTCGATAGCGTCTCTCAATTCTATGGGGTCTACCGTTTGAAAGGGATAAACATTTAGCAAAAGTCGCCCCTTTTCGTTCATAGCATGAGCCGGATAATCATTGTTAGAAAGCGCAGCAGACTGCTTCATTTTTGCTGGATAAGTCAGTGCTCGCCGCAAGTCAGGTATTTCTGTCCAATTGATACGCTCAGGTACGATGGCCAGATAGGAATAATCGGCCAAGTAGCCTACCAGTAGAATGCCTTGCATTTGGAGGCGTCCTTTCGCTTTACTATCAGGAATATCTTCAAATTGGAGTATCAAATACAGATGCTTTCCAAACTGCCAATCAGGGGCAGCCACCACGCTATCAGGAGATATCGCATCAATCATGTAGCTCACATCTTTGCCCCAGGAAACCTTATTTTCCTCTTGCCCAAAGACAAACTGAATAGTCAACAAATACAAGCCTACTAATAAATAGTTATGCATGCGTAAGGGGGTAAATTTGTTTCATAGAGACAAAGGTTCTCCGCCACCTAGATGATCAATAGTCTAGGAAATTAGCTGAATACCAATAGTTGAAAATTATCCAATAAGTTTGCTTGGTGATGACACCATCGGATCTATCTAGCTGGCCATTATGGTAGAACGAAAATCTAATACCCAACACAATCTGTCTCTTATACACATCTCCGAGCCCACGAGACCGAGGCTGATCT
>CAJXUM010000742.1 GCA_913060855.1 uncultured Lewinella sp.
TCAGCCTCGGTCTCGTGGGCTCGGAGATGTGTATAAGAGACAGTTCTACATCCTTAGTTTCTACATCTTCTACGCTTTGATCTTCTACGCCTACTAAGAGCGTGTAGAAAGGGCGTAGAAAACCTAATACCCCACCCTTTCTACGCGTAGAAACCACTCTGTTTCTACGGGCTGACACTTCGTTGTCTCTGCGATTTTTGATATTATTTATTTCATGTGCAAGTATTTCCAAACTATTTGTTTTTTCTATTTTTTCTTGCATTTCTTGTAATTCTCGCAAGGTCTCAATATCATAAGTAGCGCCTTGGAAGGGTAAGGGCCTTAGTATTCTAATCTTACTGATTTGAGACCGAACTAAATTCTGAATTAGCCTGGATGGACCAACGGTGACTAAGACCCAAAAGTCTTGTAGTAGGGTAGTAGAGATCATTTCTGGTTTAACCCTGGGAGGCTTCTCAATACCAGAAGTAAAACGGGAAAGCGTAATCCAAATCCACGCTATCAATTGCCCGATGGTAGCATATTTTGCATATTTTTTCAAAAAGCTAGACATCCAAACATTTTGCGCTGCCTTTATTTTTCGCCTTTGTTCATTTTCATTGGCGATCTGACTCAGTTTATTATCATATCGCTCTTTTACACCATCATATTCAATATCCCTTTGCTCGTTGATGGCTAGGAGTTGAGCTGATAATTGTTCTGATCGCTTTTTGATTTCGGGGCCTTGGTCAGCTAAGATCAAACCGATTTGCTGGTTGGTCCTGGCAATGGCCGTTCCATAGTTACGGCCATCCCTTTTTCCTCTTTCATTGTATTCTGAGGCCTTGCCCTGCTGTTTTTTGATTTGGCCTATATATTTAGCAGCAATGGCTGCTGTGTCCCTCTGGTAGGACAACTGTAGATCTTCTATTCGCTGATCATATCGCTGATCTATTGCCTGTAGTTCTCCTGATTTGTCTATTCGGACCTTAGTATTATCTTTTTGTTTAGCTTCTCCTTGATCCACTAGGGTAGCGAATTCTACATTTGTTCTCGATACTTTCATCGATAGGTGAGTAAATCCGATCAACAAAATGGCTGCAAATGAAAGTTTGATCCAATTCGCCACATGAATAGCCCTTGCCATCTTTGCTGGATCTGCACTCTTCAGCATTTGTTCTAATTCCGATGGATCCAGCTCTTCACCATCCGTTGTTTTTTTTGCAGCAAACTTTGTTTTCCAATCCTCGATTAAATTTTTCTGAATAACAGATCTATCGACATAAGTGGGATCAATGCAGCATTGTACAACAAAAACGATGAGGACTGCATAGAGAAGCTCCAGTAAGAAAGCTAAACTACCGGACACGCCATGTGCAATGATAACGCCTGCCTTTTCTGAAAAATAATTGATCATTAGGTCATCCAAATAGGAGACAAACCCAATATATTCACTACCAAAACTTACCAAGTGGCAAAATAAAGCAAAGAAAATCAGCTTGTTAAGTAGTGGGTAATCTCTGGAGAAAATCTTAATTTGATTCACTGTTTCTGGTATTTTCCCGTTAGAACTCATATTTTTGTCATGTAATCTGTTAGAAATAGAAGCCTGACAGCGGTCTCAAGCGCTGTTGGGTTTCTTCATTTAATAATCTTCAGTCGTAGCAGGGTAGTGGGCAGACTCTAGTGTAGAGAGCGTATCATCAAACATTTGCTCGAATAGCAAGAAGTTAGGATTGGTTTCTCTGTCATTGATTTGGCTGATCTTTGCATATCTATACATACACTGTAGGGCGTAGGCTTGTGATCTTCTAAAAAAGACCATTCCTTCTTCCAAAATCTCTTCCTGTTCGATGGCCTCATGTAGGACTAAGACCGAAAGCCGATCGATTCCGTATTGCATGTCATTGGATTGACTGGCATAATCCACAAATGAAGCCTTTAAATAGGCTATAAAGCTCTTTGACAATCGCCAGCCCAATGACACCTCGTAAGTAGTGAATTCCATTCTTTGCATCCCTGTTGAATTTATTGGTGAAAACTGATAATTATGTTGCAGTTCGTCGGTATAATCTGCGCTGGGTGGAATGGTAGGGCGTCTCTTGATTGGGGTGTGCTTCCAATTGGCCCGATTTGCTATTTCTCCTCATCTCATAGAGTATTTGTTCATTTAACTCCTCGATGATATCCTGGTAGAAAGCAATGATGTCTGCGACTCCTTTTACTGGTCTGCTGATAATCCACCCACAACGTGCGCAATAAGTATCGGATTTTCCAAAGCCATCTACCATTTTGTGTCCAAATATTCTCCCGATAGGGCCGATACATTTTCTTTCTTCTTGATAGTCGCACATGTCGTTTTTAGTTTAGATGATTGCTGAAATTACCCAGGCCCAAAAGAGAGTCGCTATCAACCAAACTAAGGGCAATTCATAGGCTGGGCTAGGCTTATTCTTCCTTAGTTTGGGACCGCTAGTAGTAGCCTTTTTCTGGGATTTCTTGGCCATGTATTGAGTTTTTTGGATTCATACTAAAGGATGGCATCTTGTTTTCCAATTGGAAGGCCTCGTTTAGAATCGCTTGGGTGGGTTGATCAATATATGACTTCACATTAGAGCAGGCTAGTGCTAAGAATTCACTGCGTTTGAAGCTCCATTTCCCCTTTAGTATCTGATCGAGCGCCTCACTTAGGCAGCAAAACAGGTAGATACACATGTGTTCACCATCAAAAGCGAGGGCAGATTGTACCGCATAGGTGAGTATTCTTGCCTCCTCTTCATTGATTTGTAGCTTTATTTTGCCGTTTTTTAGATGCTTTGCCATGGTCTTAATTTTAGCTAAGTAGGAGTAGCTTTTATTTTAGGTGCCTGCCAGCGAATATCTGCCTGGTTTTCTACGAAGAAGCGCTTTTCCTGTAGCAGCACTCCTTGTTCGTAAATTCCAGCCCAAAAAACCTTTCCTTTCCATTTATCATCCACTAAGTATTTAAATTTCACGATAGAAAGTCCTCTTTGATCCTGTGATAATGTCGAATGGAAGTAATAGGCTTTTTCGGCAGCACTCTGGTGGTTTATAAAAAAAACACCCAGCTTATATCGCCCTCTTGGTGATTGCCTTTTGCTGCTTTTTGATACCTGATTGGTTTGTGTTTGACTCATTTTTCAACTGATTTATGAATTCGTGAAATTGTGTAACTAGCGCTGGATTACGCTTTCCAAGCGTCTGTTTGCATTTACGATAGACTTCACTCAGGCTTAGTGTGGAACCAGCCTGGCAGGCTGCTGTGTAGGTGTTGATACATTTAGTAAATATGACCCGATCGGCAATATCTGCCTTGCTGGCTCTATGTTTTTCGCACCAACTCTTAGTATTCCGGAACCCGTACTTCTTATTCCGGTGATCGAAGTAAGAGTAGGGTAAGGCCACCCATCGTTCTCCTTTGGGGGCTCTATCTATCCATTTTCGGACTAAAAATATCCGCTCAATCACTTCCTTGACTCCAGCTTGGTATTTGGATGGCTGAGCATAAGCCAAATACTCTGCAAGTACCGCCTTTGCTCTTATTTTCTCGCTTTCATGAATGTACTTACCGGCATAAAGCTGGGTAACAGCACAAGTCCACATGACTTCGACTGCTCTTCTGACTTTTTCAGCGTTTTCAGGGGTTAATAGCGCCAAAACTTCGCCAATATGTTGGGGTGGGGGACCATCTTTACCGACAAAAACACCTCCTTTTTCTGGTTTTTTCGCCGCCGCCGCCGCGCAACCTGCAAGTCTCCCTGATTTTGTCTTGTTTGTTTCGTAACCAGACCCTAGTTCCTGATTTGTAGCCTGTACTTCACTAGAATGTTGGTTTTCAACGTGATTTTGCGGTTTTCCACTTGTTCCCACACACTTCCTAACAGGTTTTAGAGATATAAATTGCTCTGTGTCAGCGACTTGTTGAGAATCAACGCCGCCTAATTTTATTAATTTATTATAAGTACCCTGTCTGGATACAGTACTGGATACTATATGTCCCAATTTTTGTGGGTTAGCGATATTTTTTTGAGTAGGCGGGGGCTGGTAATTTGGGGAGAAATCCGCGATCAAATTCTTAGCCTGGCCTTTTTCGTTTACATGGAGGATATCTGGGTTGAAAAACACTTCATATTGGCTATTACAGCCATGAAACACTTCAGCGGTGATGATTCCGGCTGATTTTAAGCGCCTCCTGAGGTTGATGATGGTATTTACAGACCGATTGATCTCTCGGGAAAGGAAAACGTTATTGGCATACAGAGAAGGCAACTCTTGGCCTTTTTTCAATCCTTCACCATAAGCTTCTTGGTAGGAGATAGACGCTCCTGTCTCTTATACACATCTGACGCTGCCGACGAAGAGG
>CAJXUM010000743.1 GCA_913060855.1 uncultured Lewinella sp.
GAGATCAGCCTCGGTCTCGTGGGCTCGGAGATGTGTATAAGAGACAGGGGTTGGCCATAGAAAAAGGCAAGCTTGTAACGTTCATTGCGGATACCAAAGTGGGCAGGCCGGTTAGATTGATGCAGCCAATAGCGATAATACATTTGTGAACGCCAATTTTGCGGTTTTTCCCCGCTTAAATTTTGACGAAAGCTTTCCCCTTTGAAAGAAGGTGGAAGGGTCGCTTCTGCATAGTCGGCAAAAAGAGAGGGGAAATCGAGATTCAGAATCATATCTTGGTTACGGCTTCCAGCTTCTATTTCCTTGGGGTATCTAATAACAAAGGGCATCTGTAAGGCCTCTTCATAAATCATCCGTTTATCAAAAAAGCCATGTTCACCCAAGAAATAACCTTGATCGGCGGTATAGATAACGATGGTGTTTTCTGCGAGTCCCTTTTCATCCAGGTAGTCCAATATTTTGCCAATATTATCGTCAATGGCGGCCCCACACCGGATAAAATCTTTGACAAATTTTTGGTAAATCTTTTTGCGTGCCGCTATGCTATCCAACCCCTCTGTAGTAAATGGTAGGCCGGGATAACGGGGCGATTTTCCCGCGGCTACCCTTTCAGAATCTTGTTCCCAGCGTTCACCGAGTATCCATAGTTTTTGTCCGAGGTAGCTGCGACCATTGGTGGTAGGGCTAAAATCGTAAAGCGATTCGGGCTCGGGTAGCTCTATGCCTTCATTGAGGGATTGATGGCGGTCTGGATAATCAAATGGCTCGTGAGTGGCCTTGAAGTGAGTCATCAAAAAGAAGGGTTCACCTGTATTCCTTTTGTCCAACCATTCCAGGGATAAATCTCCGATTACATCCGATGAGAACCCTTCATATACTTCCCCTCCTTGGTTATTATCCTGCCAATTTTCTGCTGTCTTTAGTATGGGGTTGTTATAACGGCCTTGGCCAGGGAGCACATTGAAATAGTCGAAGCCAGCGGGTTGCTTTTTGAGGTGCCATTTACCGATTAGAGCGGTTTGGTAGCCACTAGTTTGCAATACCTTGGCGATATTCATACTATCAGGTTCGAGCGCTTCCGATAGGGTATATACGCCATTTTGGTGACTGTATTGCCCCGTCATGATTGCTGCTCGACTAGGAGTGCATATTGAATTGGTACAAAATACATTGTCCAATACTGCTCCCTCTTCAGCGAGTCGTTTGATGTGTTCATTTTTTACATAATCTGCTAAGACGCCACCATAAATTCCCCAGGCTTGCGAGGTATGATCATCCGACATGATAAAGAGGATATTGGGGCGACCGATCTTGACTGGCGGCGTGCTAGTACAGGAGAAATGGCTGAGAAAAGGGAGTAGTAGCAGAAGGAAAAAACTACACTTCTTCATAGAAACTTGTATTTTACTTCTACTTTGAAAATGTGGGTTGAAATAAGAGGGGTGGCGAGCTTAGCAGCTCACTCTGCATCCATTTAACAGTACATCTCAAAGTAGCTCGATGGTTGGTTTTCGTTAAAGTGTTAGCAAATTACTACTTTCTTTTTATCAAAGCATATGCTATGGCTGATAATCCTTCTACTATTTACCGTTTTCTATTTGCGTTGGCTTCGGTCCTGTTTGTTTCTTCTTGCGAAGCGCCTCAACCCCCGCCGCCTCCCAATCTCATCCTGATCATGGCCGACGATCTCGGCTACGGCGGCATCGGCTCTTATGGAAACGATACGATTCAGACGCCACACCTGGATCGAATGGCAGCTGAGGGTTTACGCTTTACCGATTTTCATTCCAATGGCTCCGTTTGTACACCGACTCGCGCAGCCTTGTTGACGGGGCGCTACCAGCAAAGGGCTGGTCTTGAAGGGGTGATTTATGCGCGCGGGGAGACGCGAGAAACGGGCTTGGATACCAATACCTATACTTTAGCGGATGCACTAAAAACCAAAGGTTATGCTACCGGGATAATGGGGAAGTGGCACCTGGGGTATAACCGAGCTTTCAACCCTGTAAAACACGGTTTTGATACCTTCTATGGGTACGTCAGTGGGAATGTGGACTTTCATTCGCATTATGATAATGCAGGCGTCTATGACTGGTATCACAACCTGGATTCTATCCAGGAAGAAGGGTATGTAACAGACCTCATTACCACTCATGCCACGGATTTTATAACGGCGCACCAGGGTGAACCCTTTTTTCTGTATGTCCCGCATGAGGCACCACATGTGCCCTTCCAAGGCCGGAATGATCCCGCTTATCGATTCTCAGATAATTCCTTTACCTACTATGGACCAGTGAAAGACCGAAACCGTGCCTATCGGGAAATGGTGGAAGTGATGGATGAGGGCATAGGTGCCATTTTGGATAAATTGGAAGCCCTTGGATTAGCCGAAAATACCTTGGTCGTTTTTATTAGTGATAATGGCGGGGAGACCTTTGGGCACAACGATCCATTGAATGGGGCTAAGGGTAGTCTGCTGGAAGGGGGCCATCGAGTACCCGCCTTAGCTTATTGGAAGGGTAAGATTAAACCGGAGGTAACAGATCACACGACGCTTAGTTTTGACTGGATGCCCACCTTCTTATCGCTGGCTGGCGTAGCATTACCTACAGCCGCTCCTTTAGATGGCCAAGATTTATCAGCGCTCCTGCTGGAAAATGAAGTACTGCCCGATAGACCTTTGTTTTGGCGGTACCGTCAAGCTCGATCGATTCGCCAAGGTCCATGGAAGCTATTGCTGCAAGAACAGGATACTTTGCTTTTTGATCTCGCTGCTGACCTAGGCGAGCAAACAAATCTGGCAAACTCCGAGACTGTGCTAGTGGATAGCCTACTACGCCAATTGCAAGTTTGGGAAGCGGAAATGGATAGTGTGCCACAGAAAACGAGGTAGAGGAGGGGCAGGTCAGTAAGTCGAATGTCCGTGGTCGCTAAGTACTAAGTCTATAGGTCCTTGACGGGAGCTTTAGCCAGGATTTTTATTCCCATTCCTTTCTCCATTAGCGCACCACCACCTTCTCAAAGCGTTCACCCCACTCATTGCCTACACTAAGAAAGTACACGCCTTTAGATACATCCAAAGGCAGGATACTACGTTGTGTTGTCAGACTGCGCTCCCATATTTTCATACCCAGCGCATTATACAAGCGCACTTGAGCTGAAGAAGCATCTTCTCGCTCAATAGTGATCAAATCATGGGCAGGATTAGGATAGAGGGAAAAAGTAGGCCCTTGGTCTTGTTCGTGTGTGCTAGTAGGGAGGCTATTGCACGTAATGGTTAGGGTTTCGTTCTGTGTTAAATCGATGATTTCCGTAATGGTTTCTCCGCCGCAATTATAGGTGATTTCGTGCTGCCCTTTGAAAACACGTGCTTTGAGCTGGCCAGCTTCATCTGTTTGTGCACTCATATCGGTCCACCACTGGTTAAAGACGAGGTCGATGAAGGTATCACCCGCTGGTTTTTGTGACCAGTCTTCGCGGAATAAATTAGCGCCAGGATTTCGCCAAGTAGCCACATCCCAAAAATTCCAGAATAGAAAGCCATTTACACTTTCGTGGCTAAAGACGGCCGTTAGAAAATCATGGAGGTATTGGGCACCCAGTTCTTCAGAGACGATCGGCGGCATATCAAATTCGGTGATTTTGGCGGTGAGGCCAAAGCTAGTATAGAAGTCATCTAGGGTGTTTAGTATAGAGGGAATGCTATTGGGGAAACCGCCGATATGGCCCTGAAAACCAATGCCATCTAATGGGGCTCCCGCATTCACTAATTCTTGAATCCGAGCCTTCAATACATCATATTGCCCGCCGCTGGTATTATTGAGTGTCATGGTGACATAATCATTCAGGTAAAGCTCCGTCTCCGGTGAAAGTTCCTTTACGCGTTTGAATATATCTGCATAGACTTCTCTGCCAGTCGCATTGCCCGAAACATTAGCAAAAACTGGTTCTAAGCTGGTATTGGTAACGATTTCATTGAGTACATCCCATTCTGGAATATTCCCTTTTAATCCAGGATAATTGAGAATTTCATCGAGGCGGCCATCGATCCGATCCCAGATATAATCGGGATTATTAGCATTACTTTGTAAGTCATTCGGGAGGTTATCCCAACCTGGCCAGACTAAGGTGTGTCCTCTGATTTCGATATCCTTATCTCGGAGCCAGCTGACCGCATTGACCAACTCATTATGATTCACAAACCACTCTTCTTCCCAACCATCCCACTTTAGGTCATTTTCAAACACTACCCAGTTAAAGCCGTGGCCTTTGCCATCAAGGTTGATAATTTTGTCTTGGTATATATTATTACTGTCTCTTATACACATCTGACGCTGCCGACGAAGAGGATAGTG
>CAJXUM010000744.1 GCA_913060855.1 uncultured Lewinella sp.
ACTATCCTCTTCGTCGGCAGCGTCAGATGTGTATAAGAGACAGGATAAAAGCCTTATCCAAAAGCCTATTTGTATTTGCTTGTCTGTTCTTATTATTACCTGAGAATAGTCCTACACTTACGGCACAGACCAATCCCAATTTCACGATCGATACGGCCCTATATAGTGGCCTAAAATACCGGATGGCCGGACCCTTTCGAGGTGGCCGTTCTACAGCAGTAGCTGGATTCCTAGACAATCCTTTTCATTTTATGATGGGATCTTCTGGTGGAGGGGTTTGGCAGACAGATGATGCGGGAACCAACTGGAAAAATATTTCAGATGGTTCTTTCGGTGGATCCATCGGCGCCGTAGCTATCGCCGAAGCTGATCCAAATGTAATCTATGTCGGGACAGGTTCGGCTGATCCCCGGGGGAATACTTCTACTGGACGAGGAGTATACAAATCAGACAATGGAGGTAAAACCTGGTCCTTTATGGGATTGCCAGATGCCGGTCAAATTGGAAAAATCCGAGTGCATCCCAAAGATCCCAATCTAGTATATGTGGCAGCGCTTGGGCATCTTTTTGGCGCCAATAAGGAGAGAGGAGTCTATCGCTCCAAAAATGGCGGTGAAAGCTGGGAAGCCGTATTGCAAGTCGGTGACTCCACAGGTGCTGTTTCACTAGCTATGAATCCTAGTAATCCGCGTGAAATTTATGCCGGCATGTGGCGAGCGGAGCGCAAACCTTGGTCCATGATTAGTGGCTCTACAGAAGGGGGCGTTTATAAGACAACCGATGGAGGAGACAACTGGGAAAAGCTAAAAGGTGGTTTGCCAGAAGGAATGGTGGGTAAAGTAGGCGTGACGGTTTCTCCAACTCAGCCTGATCGAGTGTGGGCATTGATCGAAGCCGAACCTGATGGAGGTGTTTATCGTTCCGATAATGCCGGGAAAACCTGGAAACGCATTAATAAAGAAAATAAACTCAGACAACGCGCTTGGTATTATACACATATGGTTGCCGATCCACAGGATGCGAATACCGTATATGCTTTAAATACAAGTCTATATCGTTCTGTGGATGCCGGGAAAACCTATACCAATATCCCTGTGCCTCATGGAGATATTCACGATCTCTGGATTAACCCGGACAATCCCAAGATCATGGCAGTCGCCAATGATGGGGGGGCTCAGGTTACCCTGAATGGCGGGAAAAGCTGGTCCACTTATCACAATCAGCCTACCGCTGAGTTGTATGGGGTAGTGGTAGATAATGGCTTCCCCTATCGCCTATACGGTGCTCAGCAAGACAACACCACCATCAGCGTTCCTTCTTGGGCTTCGAACAATACTTTGCATCCCAAACAGCTATGGTATTCGGTGGGGGGATGTGAGACGGGCCCTGTGGCCTTGCACCCAGATTTTCCTGAAGTAATCTATGCAGGATGTTATGGCGGGGCTATGGACCGCTATGATTTGCCGCAAGATCAGGTGCAAAATATAATGGCCTATCCGCAACTACAATTGGGAGAGGCAGCGAAGAATATGAAGTATCGTTTCCAATGGGTTTCCCCAATGGCTGTTTCACCGCATAATAGGGAGCAGGTTTATCACGGATCTCAGCATGTGCATCGCTCCAATGATGGCGGGAAGACTTTTGAGGTCATTAGTCCAGATCTAAGTACAGATACACCCGAACATCAAGATTATTCCGGCGGTCCAATCAACCATGATATCACTGGAGTTGAGATTTATAATGTGGTTTTTGAAATCGTGGTTGATCCGAATGATGCCAAAACGATTTGGGCAGGAACGGATGATGGACGAATTCACATCACCCAAAATGATGGTACATCTTGGCAAGAAATCACACCACCCAACATGCCAAAATATGGCACAGTAAATAAGATTGACCTATCAGCGCATCAGGCGGGCAGAGCATTTGTCGCTGTACAAAAATACCGCTTTGATGATTTCACCCCTTATATCTTTATGACCAATGATTATGGGAAGTCCTGGACCCAATTAACGAATGGGCGAAATGGTATTCCAGCAGATTACCCGGTTAGAGTGGTTCGCGAAGATCCTGATCGTAAGGGACTATTGTATGCGGGGACTGAATTTGGCGCTTTTGTGTCCTTTGATGAAGGAAAGCATTGGCAACCCCTGCAGATGAATTTACCGATTACGCCGATCACGGATATGCGCGTACACCAACAAGATTTAGTATTATCTACGCAAGGACGATCTTTTTGGATATTAGATGATATCACCCCCCTTCATCAGTTGGACAAAGTGCTGGCAGAAAAGGAAGCCCACCTCTTCAATCCTCGCCCTGCTTTTAAAGTAAATGATAAAGGAGTAGGCTTTTTAGCTGAATACGCTCCTGTGGCGAGACCTAGCGGTGCGATTTTGCATTATAACCTAAAAGAGAAGGCCGATTCGGAAGTGAAAGTCGAAGTCATTGATGAACAAGCCCGGGTGGTTCGCACTTTCTCTAGCGATACTTTGACGGCCAAAAAGCATAAGACGCCAATTTTGAAGCTGGACGATGGCATGCATCGTTTCAATTGGGACCTGACCTATGAAGGGCCTACTTTGGTAGAAGGAACGATTGTTTGGGGCTATACAGGTGGGGTTAAAGCGCCTCCTGGCACCTATGATATTCGCCTGACCTACAATGGAGAATCCATTATTCAATCTGTTGTGGTCAAGGAAGATCCTCGCATCGCCGACGAGATTTCGAATGAAGATTATCAAGATCAGCTCAAACTAGGTTTGGAAGTACGAGATGCGATTAATGAGGTACATGAATCCATCGCAGAAATCCAAAGTATCAAAAAGCAGATTACTTGGTTGAAAGACCAAACGGATAATGAAGAAGTACAGAATCTAGCCAAAACATTGACCGAAGAACTCACCACCTACGAAGAACAATTGATGCAAACCAAGAATCAATCTAATCAGGATCCGATTCGTTTTGCCCCTCGATTGGATAATCAATTGGTGGAGACCTATAATTATGTGACAGGGCCCGATGGTTATATTTCAGGTGGAAGAGAAGGAAAGCCCAATAAAGCGGCCTATGACCGTTGGGGTGACCTAGAAATAGAATGGACGGATTTGAAGAAAGAGGTAGAAAAAGTACTAGATGAAAGTGTCCAGAAATTCAATCAGATCGTGGAAGAAAAGAGTCTTTTAGGCGTGAAGCGGAAGAAGACGAGAAGTTAGGTGAGGTGGAGGTGAATTGGTGAAAGGTGAAGTGGTGAACGAGGACTAAACCTTTTGAAAAAATAAGGCATCAGAAGTTTCCTAGGAAACTTCTGATGCACTTAGATTAGACTATACTAGCCTAAAATATCCTTATCGCCAGTAAATGGCTGTTGATACAAACGCTCTCCAGTAGCTTTGGCAATCGCATTAGCTAGTGCCGCTGCAATCGGAGGAAGAGAAGGCTCTCCTAATCCTGTAGGATCAATTCCATTGTCTACAAAATGCGTTTCGATAGCAGCGGGTGCTTCCGAATGACGAATCAAGCGATACGTATGGAAGTTATTCTGTTCTGGCTGACCATCCTTGAAGGATAGGGCACTGTACATCGCATGACCAATTCCGTCTACGATTCCACCCTCAATCTGATTGAGTGCAGATCCCGGATTAACCACGATTCCACAATCTACCGCACACCATACTTTTTGTACCTTGGGTTGATTGTCTTGCATGACAACATCTACAACCTGTGCTACATAGGAATTATGGCAGAAATAAGCAGATACACCACGATAAACACCAGGTGTCTCCTGACCCCAATTGGATTTTTCCTTAACGAGTTTCAATACACCTGCATAACGAGCTGCATCGTAATCATTCTTTTCACCAATTGGACTTTTCTCGACTTTATCAAAAAGCGCCAAGCGGAATTCGATCGGGTCTTTTCCAGCTGCTTCAGCTACTTCATCCAAAAAGGATTGTTCAGCGAAAGCGATAAAATTGGAACGCGGTGCCCGCCAAGCTCCGGTAGAAATATTGGATTCTTTGTTGTGGTTTTCAACTAAGTAATTCTCTACTGCTCCAGCAGGGTATCTGTTGGGGAATACTGGGCTACCATTGGTACCTGCTCCTCTAATATGGAAACCAATTAAATTATTGTCAGCATCCAAAGCTGCGCGATACAATACTTTATAATCGGGACGATACGTCCCCTGCGTCATATCATCTTCTCGGGTGTAGACCAATTTGATGGGTGCCTTCATTTGCTGAGAAATAACCGCAGCTTCTACCCCGAAATGCCCATATAACCGTCGGCCGAAACCTCCACCCCTGTCTCTTATACACATCTCCGAGCCCACGAGACCGAGGCTGATCTCG
>CAJXUM010000745.1 GCA_913060855.1 uncultured Lewinella sp.
CCTCGGTCTCGTGGGCTCGGAGATGTGTATAAGAGACAGGAAAAAAGAGATCGGAGAAATAATATTGGCGTGGAAAAAGAACACATCCGCTCAACTAGGAAAAGAGGCAGATCTCGTATTAAAGGAGTTTTTTGTCTATGCTGATTTTGATGCTGCCATTAAGAAATGGACACCAGAATTGTACGAAGAAGTCAAAGGTATTGCCGATGGATCAGATCAACCCTTGAATGATGTGCTAGTCTTAAATCTCCTGGATGAGTTTTGGGTCTATATCAACAACTTGCATAACCATCATTGTAGCAGCGCTGGGGTGCCAGCACGAAATGGCCAAGCAGGCTATATCTCACAAAACATGGATCTTGAAAACTATACGGATGGTTTCCAGGTGCTCATGCGATTGAATAGAACGGAGAGTAGTCCAGAACAATTAATTCTAACTCACCCTGGATTAATTGCTTTGAATGGGTTGAATGAAGAAGGAATTGGTGTATGTGTTAATACCTTGATGCAGTTGAGGGCTTCCGCGGCTGGATTACCGGTTGCCTTTGTGATTAGACGTATTATTAATTCAACCGACAAAGGTGACTTGCTGTCCTTTATCCAATCCGTCAATCATGCTTCGGGGCAAAACTATATTATCGGGATTAAAGGCGAAGTATTCGATTTTGAAGCCTCGGCTAATAAGGTCGTCCGATTTGATCCCAAGAACAGAAATGGAGCCGTTTATCACACCAACCATCCGATAGTCAATGATGATATTAAACCTTGGTTCAAAAAATACGATCCGAATTTGAGTGATGAATTAAAACCAGTTAATTCCAACAGTCACTTGAGATTTCAAGCCGTTGAAAACAGAATGACAACTAAGCTAGCGGTTACGGATGCGGTGATAAAAGAAGCGCTTCGTTCTAGAGATAATGAGGATAATCCTGTGTGTAGAACGAACAATGAAAATGGACACGGATTTACTTTTGCATCGGTTATTATGACGCTTACGGAAAAACCGAATATTCAAATCCTTGCGGGGCCACCGGATGAGTCTGAATACCAGAGAGTTGAGTTTAGTAGTAAGCAGTAATAAATTGTCGAATAACGAAAATCGAAAGCGCAATGATGAAATTTAAAGGACTTTTTCTAGTTGGTTTTTTTTCATTATTTGCGTTGGAATGTTCAACTGAAAAAACTGAGCAAAGACCCAATGTGATCTTGGTTTTTATCGACGATATGGGTTGGGCAGATTTCTCCTGTTTCGGCAATACCGATGCCCAAACTCCGAACATCGACAAGCTAGCATCGGAAGGTATATCCTTCGAACAGTTTTATGTGAATTCACCCATTTGCTCCCCGTCGCGGGTAGCCATTTCAACCGGAACTTATCCTCAACGCTGGAATATTACCTCTTACCTGGCCTACCGAGAGCGGAACCGTGAACGAGGTATTGCCAACTGGCTCGATCCCAAGGCTCCCATGCTGGCCAGAAGTTTGCAGGAAGAGGGCTACGCCACCGGGCATTTTGGAAAATGGCATATGGGCGGACAACGCGATGTGACGGATGCGCCACAAATCACCGAATATGGTTTTGATGAATCACTGACCAATTTTGAAGGAATGGGCCCTAAATTACTTCCGCTTACCAAAGATGAAACCGGTAAAGTGGGACGAATTTGGGAAAAGGCGGAAAGCCTAGGAGAGCCGGTCACTTGGATGCAAAGGTCTGAACTAACAAATGGATTTATCGATGCGGCCATTCCTTTTATGGAAAAAGCTGAGAAAGCAGGTAAACCCTTCTACGTGAACCTCTGGCCCGACGATGTGCACAGCCCGTTTTGGCCACCATTTGAAGCCTACGGATTGGCAAGAGAAGCTGGTAAAAGAGGATTGTACTTGGCCGTACTGGAGGCCATGGACCAACAGTTTGGTAAACTCTTCGATTACATTCAGCAGCATGAAAAATTACGCGATAATACCTTAATTCTAGTTTGTTCCGACAATGGCCCGGAACTGGGCGCCGGACAAGCAGGCGATTTGAAAGGCTATAAAACGCATTTGTACGAAGGGGGAATCCGCTCTTCCTTAGTGGTTTGGGGACCTGGTTTTATCAAAGAAAATGCCAAAGGAACCCGAAACAAAACATCGGTTTTTTCTGCCATCGACTTGGTGCCCTCCTTGTTGGAATTCACCGACACAAAAGGACCAGAAAACGCAGATTTCGACGGCGAGAACAGCATTAGCACCATTTTGGGGGAATCTAGCTCCTCTCGCAAGGCTCCCATTTTCTACAGCCGCCCACCCGATAGGAAAAATTATTATGGTTTTGAAAACCTGCCAGACCTTGCTATGCGAGAAGGCCCATGGAAACTACTATGTGATTATGATGGCAGCCGTCCAGAACTCTATGCTATCACAACAGATCCCGGTGAAACCAAAAACCTGGCAGAAATGAAACCTGAAATAGTTGAACCAATGATGGAACAGCTGCTGGCTTGGTGGAATTCGATGCCGAGATTTGAAGGATATTCAAACCCTACTGAATAGGAAGAACAATGGCTATGGCATCATGGCTTTTCTCTTCTTTACAACTGATAATAAATGACAATCAGGAATTGACATATTCAGAAGGCGGACAGCCAAAGTGTTTTTGAAAGCAGGTGCTAAAATAAGTCCGATTGCTAAATCCAACCTCATAAGCAATTTCAGAAACGTTACCGAATTTTTGCTTCAACAGTTCGGCACCTCGTTCGAGTCTATAGGTCCTGATAAATTCGGTGGTAGATTGGTTGGTCAGGGCTTTGAGCTTACGGTGAAACTGAGAGCGGCTTAGGGCCATGGATTTAGCAAGATATTCCGCTGTTAAAACTTCGTTGGAGAGGTTCTCCTCCAGTATTTCTTTTAATTGCTGTAGAAATTTCTCCTGAGTGGAGGTGACTTTTACTTCACTGGGTTTTAGCCAAATTTCCTTTTCGTATTTCTGCTGAAGATTTTTGCGAATTTCAAGCAGGTTCCTTATCCGTACCAGAAGTTCTGATTCATCGAAAGGTTTGGTAAGATAATCGTCTGCTCCGTGGTTTAGGCCTTTAAATTTATCTGCTTTCGCTGCTCTGGCTGTAAGCAAGATGATAGGTATGTGATTGGTCGCAGGGTGGCTTTTCAATTCCGTACAAAGCTGGATGCCATCCTTTTTTGGCATCATTATATCTGAGATGATCAAATCCGGCGTTTCTTCAAGTGCCAATTCTACACCCTCTTCTCCGTTGGAAGCTTCTATAATCGAATAGGATCTATATAGTATTCGTTTGATGAAGTTTCTCAAATCAGGATAATCTTCTACCACCAATATTTTTAGCGGTTTTTTTTCTCTAATAATCGGCGTCTCCGCCTTAAGCTGCTGGCTTGGTTTTATTAAGGGGTTCGATCCTTGTACCTCTTCCAATATTCCAACTTGTCCCTTTGGCAGGGTAACTTCAAAACGCACGATCTGATTTTTACTGGTCACAGTAATCAGTCCGCTATGCAAGGCAACAATCTCATGGACCATAGATAGACCAATACCTGTTCCTTCATATCCCCTGGTGGAACCGCTGTCTACTTGGTGAAACCGATTGAAAATTTCTTGTAATTGATCTTCTGGAATATCCTCTCCGGTATTGGATATGATAAATTTTACAAAATCACCCTCATTTTTGACATGGATATCAATTTCACCTCCTTCAGGGCAAAATTTTACGGCGTTTGATATCAGATTAGCCAATACTTTTTGGATCTGTACGGCGTCTAACTCTGCCAATACAGCCTCCGTTTTTTCATGAAGTACCAAGCTATCATTGAATAGAAATTGGATGTCTTTTATTCTGGCTGCTGACCCAAAAAGCTGGGCAATATTTCTGACCTCCTGATTGAAATCAATCGTCTTTTTATTTAGTTGCATTTTCCCTGACTCCAATTTTGTCAAGTCAAGTAGTTGATTGATTAATTGTAATAACCTGTCCGCATTTCTTTTCATTATAGAACGGTCCTCTTGGCTAATTGGGGCAGCACTTTTTAAAATACCTTGAATGAGGGTTAGTGGTGTTCTAAATTCATGGGAGATGTTGGCGAAGAAATTTGATTTTATTTCATCTAATTCCTTTAGCTGTTCTGATTGAATTTCTAACAGTTTATTTTGTTTTTCAACTTCTCCTTTAAGTGACCGCTCATTCCTTGTAAAATACATTTGGACTAAAAAAATTAAAACAGAAACGCCGCCTAAATTTATTAAGAACATGGTGTCAATAAAAGATGCTGGGATGCTCGATTTATCATAGATCTGTCTCTTATACACATCTGACGCTGCCGACGAAGAGGATAGTGTAGAT
>CAJXUM010000746.1 GCA_913060855.1 uncultured Lewinella sp.
TCTACACTATCCTCTTCGTCGGCAGCGTCAGATGTGTATAAGAGACAGATAATTTGTTTACTAATCAATTTTTTAATTTAATGGCCGGTATTATGAAACTTAGATTACACGTGGGCATACCATTAGTACTCCTGATGGTCTGCTTTTCTTTATTGAGTGTGGATACAGCTCAAGCAGCTGCCATGCCCAATTATGATGGCGATGCAGAAAACTTCTCCATCGCCGTTCGAGCCGTGACAGGTACAATTACCAATGCTGATGATGGTTTACCCTTAATAGGAGCAACTGTCTTGGTAAAAGGTACAGGTACAGGTACGGTAACGGATATTGATGGCAATTTCTCTATTGATGTGACAGGCAATGATGCGACTCTAATCATTTCTTATACAGGGTATAAGGAGCTAGAAGTTGCTGTCGGTACACAAAGTACGCTTAACATCAGCTTGTCGGAGGATACTGCTACCTTAGATGAAGTTGTAGTAGTAGGTTACGGTATCCAAAAGAAGCGTAACATCACCGCTGCAATTGCTTCATTGGATGAGGAACAAATCAAAGCTATTCCAGTATCCAGTGGTGTACAAGCGATGCAAGGACAAGTTGCTGGTGTAGATATCCAATCTACAGGTGGTCGTCCTGGACAAGCTCCTACGATCAGAATTCGGGGTCGTCGCTCTATTACAGCCTCGAATGATCCTCTATTTGTGATTGATGGTATTCCACAAACGAGTGGTAGTGGCGCGATTGGTGATATCAACCCACAGGATATCGAATCCATGGAGGTATTGAAAGATGCCGCTGCAACGGCGATCTATGGTTCTCGGGGTGCGAATGGTGTGGTTTTGATCACTACCAAGCGTGGTGCTGAAAGTAGAACCACAGTTGCCTATGATGGGTACTATGGTGTAACCCAGGTAGCCAATAAGGTGGATATGATGAATAACCAGGAGTACACTGCCATGACTCGGGAAGCTTTCCGTGATGGCTGGAATGGTGCGATTCCTACTGATGTAGAAATTGACTTTGACCCTATCGAATTAGAGTCTATTGCTACAGGTCGTAGTACAAACTGGCAAGATCTAATCTTCCAGGATGGATGGCAAACCAATCACCAATTGAGTGTACGTGGAGGAGATGCCAAGACACAATTCAATATGTCTTTGGGTTACTACGATGAGCAAGGTATTGTCACTAATATGGATTTCCAGCGTTTGACAGGTAGGGTTAACCTTGACCATTCAGTGAGCAAGAATATCCGGGCAGGTATTTCCTTCTTGGCTACTAACTCTGTGCAGAACTGGGGTTCTAATGCAACATTAGGAGAAGCCTTGGGTAATGTACCTTTGGGACAGCCTTACCAAGCGGATGGCGTAACGCCTTTATTCTTGCCGACCAATGATGGTATTCGTACCAATCCATTGAATGAGATTGTGGAAGGTGCTTATATAGACGAAAGAAAAGTAACGCGTATTTTTGCACCTATTTACCTAGAAATAAACCTTCTTGAAGGCTTGACTTACAAAGCCAACTTTGGTCCAGATATCAGAAATTACCGTCGTGGTGAATTCCGCGGTAGTTTAACCAATGATAACCGTGGTGGCCCAGCCGATGCGGAAATAGACAATACACAAGATATCGGTTATACCGTAGAGAATATCGTTAACTACAATAAGACTTTTGGTGAGAGACATGGATTGAATGTTACCCTTCTACAGTCTATCCAGCGATCACGTTTTGAGCGTCACTATACAGCAGTTGCTAATCTACCTTACGAATCTCAGTCATTCTACAATATCGGAACGGCACAGGTGAAAGGTAACTTAGCCAGTAGATTGTCTGAATGGTCTTTGACTTCTTTCATGGGTCGGGTCAATTATGAATTAGATGGTAAATACCTATTTCAAGCCTCTTTACGTGCGGATGGTTCTTCTCGTTTAGCGGCTGGTAACAAATGGCAATCTTTCCCAGGTCTATCTGTGGGTTGGAGAATCATCGAAGAAGACTTCATGGACAATGTAGGTTGGATCAATGACTTGAAATTGCGTGCTTCATACGGTGAAGTGGGTAACACTTCAGTTAATCCTTACCAGACAGCTGGTCGACTACGGCAAACCGTATATGCTTGGGATGAAAGCCCTGCTTTTGGTTTTGGTCTAAATGAAATTCCCAACTCAGGATTAGGTTGGGAGGTGTCTAGTACAATTGATATTGGCCTCGATTTTGACTTATTAAATGGTCGAATTGCTGGTTCTATTGACTATTATAGTACAGAAACGACTGATATCCTGTTGGCACGTAATTTACCTCCTACTTCTGGTTACAATAGCGTGTTACAAAATATCGGTTCTACTGCATCAACGGGTATAGAACTAGGTGTAACTGCGGGAATTATCAACCAAAACAATGGTTTAAAGTGGGACCTTACTTTGAACATCGCCAGCCAGACTGAAGAAATCACCGAATTGGCTTTGAAGGATGAAAATGGTAACCCTATTGATGACGTTGGAAATGGTTGGTTTATTGGACAGCCCATCAAGGCATGGTATGATTACAATAAAATTGGTATCTACCAATCTAACGAGGTAGATTTAGCCAACAGTGCTGAAAACAAGGTGCCTGGTGAAATTAAGCTCCAGGATATTGATGGTGATGGTGTAATCACACCTGCTGACCGTTCCATTATTGGTTCTGATATTCCTGACTATTTTGGTGGTATCACCAACCGTTTTGAATACAAAGGCATCGATCTAAGTATCTTCTTTTACTTCCGTCAGGGCCACACAATCTACAGTAACTTCCACGTAGGAAACAACTCTCTATTTGCTCGTTACAACAACTTGGACGTAGATTACTGGACAGTAGATAATCCTACCAACGCTTTCCCACGGCCTAACCAAAACCAGGAAAGACCTCGTAACAACACGACAATGGGTTACTTTGATGGTAGTTACCTCAAACTCAGAAATGTTACATTGGGTTATAACCTTCCTACTGATGTAGCTGAAAAAATCGGAATGTCGCGTTTAAGAATATATGCTTCTGGTCAAAACTTATGGTTTGCGTCTAAATTTGAGAGCTTTGATCCAGAAATTGATACAGCAAGTGACAGCAACCTACCTTCTTTAGGTAGTGGCACTGTTCCTAGCAATCGTTTAATTCTTTTTGGCATTAATGCGAACTTCTAAAAATCAATCGACATGAAATCTAGATTAATTATATTAACTGTTCTGATGGCTGCGTTTGTCAGCCAATCCTGCGAGAAGTTCCTCGAAGAGGAACTGGTCTCAGATGTTTCGGCATCTTCTTACTACACCACTGCCTCTGGTTTTCAGGATGCTGTCAATGCGACCTACTCTTATACAAAATTCCTCTATGGCCCAGAGCGAGGCTTCACCCTGGCCACATTTGGTACAGATACCTATAGAAACGGAGCAGATGGTGGCCGTAAGGCGCTCAACCGCTACGATGGTGGCCTCAACCCAGATCAATCTTATTTTAGGGATTACTGGAATAGAAGTTATCAAGGAATCAATCAGGCCAATGCGGTCATAAATAGATCTAAAGACTTGCCTATTGATGATGCTTTGAAAAACGCTCGTATTGCAGAAGTTCGATTCTTGAGAGGGCTTTACTATTATGTCTTGGTACGTACTTTCGGAGACGTGCATTTGAGCTTGGAAGAAACGCAAGGAGTGGAAATCGAAGCTAATCGTACAAGTCAATCTGAGATCTATTCTCAGGCTATTATTCCCGATTTGGAGTTTGCCATTTCCAACTTACCGGATGAGCAAGATGACTACGGTCGTGCTACCAAACCAGCTGCTGAATTCTTGCTGGCAGAAGCGTTATTAACTAGAAGCTATAAATCCTTTGCAGACGGTGGGGATGCCACTCGTGCTGAATCCTTGTTCTCTAATGTGATCAACAACTATGGTTTCAAATTACTAGATAATTATGCTGATCTCTGGGACATTAATAACCAAAAAAACGAGGAAATTGTTTTTAACATCATTAACTCTAAAGCCCAAGTAGATCAGGGTATTGATGGAGAAGGACATAGAGGACACCTTTATTTCCTAATGGAGTACGATGTTCGTCCGGGCATGACTCGTGATATTACCAACGGACGTCCTTGGAAACGCTTCAGGCCTACGAATTTCCTCTTGGATCTCTGGGATAGAAACAATGATGCTCGATACGATCACACTTTCAAGCACGCTTGGATTTCTAATAATGCCGGTAATATTCCTGTTTGGACATCGGAGGAGGCTGCTGCAGGCCATGTCGATGCAGGCCTTGTTGGACCTGTCTCTTATACACATCTCCGAGCCCACGAGACCGAGGCTGATCT
>CAJXUM010000747.1 GCA_913060855.1 uncultured Lewinella sp.
CACTATCCTCTTCGTCGGCAGCGTCAGATGTGTATAAGAGACAGCCACCACCACCTTACTACCTGGGGAAAAGAAACCCTTCTTCAACAAATCCAGCACACCAAAGCATAGCTTACCGGTATAGATCGGATCAAGAGAAATGCCATATTCCGCATGGAAAAAACCTAAGAAGTGTAATAAGTCTGGCTTGTATTTGGCATAGCCGCCAAAGTGATAAGTATTTTGCATCGACCACTTGGTCAGCACCTTGGCTTCAGTACCCAACCAGTGGCGTACCTCGTCTTGCATAAAATCTCCCTTCAATGCGGGAAAACCTATGACCTGGCCTTTCCCTTGCAAGCCTCGGATAAGGCCCGCCATGGTTCCACCCGTACCACAACTCACAGCAATAAAAGTTTGCTCATCTATGGGGAGCTGTGTTTGCAATTCAGTAATCAACTCTTCCACGCCTTTCAAAGCCAAGAGATTGGTGCCCCCTTCAGGTAATAAGTAGAACTCACCGAAAGATTTTTTAAGTTGAGCGAGGGCTTCGGGGCTGTTTTTTTGCCGATAATCGCTTCTATTCCAATACTGCAATTCCATAGACATGGCTTTCGCATGTCGCAAGGTGGGATTCAATACGGGATGCTCCTCCCCTCGAATAATACCAATGGTTTCGAAACCAAATAACTGACCGGCACTGGCTACTGCCGCGATGTGATTGGAATAGGCTCCGCCAAAGGTGAGTAGTTTCGTGTGGCCCTCTTCCTTCGCTTGTAGGAGATTGTACTTGAGCTTTCGCCACTTGTTTCCACAGAAATGGATATCCTCCTTGGGATGCAAAAGGTCATCTCGTTTTATGAAAAGTTGTACCCCTTCTTTAGGACTGGCGAGTTGTTCCAGTGGGGTAGGAGGGTGAGATAAGGATTGGATCATTTTGTTGGAAGTCGTTTTATACCTAGGCCAGATTCAGTAAAGGAAAAATCGCCTGCTTCCCTTTTTCCGTCAAACAAGCTACAATCGGAACAAACCAGCTAAAATGATAGCGATGTATTTTTTCTGCTGTTGCGGCATCAGGATAATTCAATTCTACGAATGAGATACCAAAGTCAGTAGCCATCAAGCAGTTTTCAATGACCATTTTATAATAACCTGGAAAGGATTCCGCTTGTAATAACCCTTGGTACTGGAGATACTGGAAGATACTCGTTAACTGTACTTCCCGATGCCGGTACATTTGTCTTAACGCTTCGCCCACTTTGGGATATTGTAGACTGATCGCCAAAAGGTCTTTTAGCAGAAAGCGATACTCCCAAAATTTGGCAGCCTGCTGGGCCGTAGTAAAAAGCAGTAACTCTAAATCGACCTGGGGTTGGTCTAGTTTCGCCATTACCTCATCTGATGCCTTCAGGCAAGCCTGGAAAATAGCCTCAATAATGGGACCCTTACCGGGGTAATGGTATCGGAGATTGCCATGACTGATCTCCAAAGCCGCCGCAATGTCTCTGATCGAAACTTCCGCTATCCCCTTTTCATTAAAGAGTTCGCAAGCCTTATTTATTATTTTTTCTGCTGTGGTCATGAGGCAATCGTCCAATGATGCTAAGGTAAATCTTTTATCCTGAAGTAGTCTTATCTTGCAAGCCTTTTAGCAGAGGCCATCGGAGTATCCAGCCCGCGATAAAGCCAAAAACAAAGTTGGAACTACTGGTCTCCCACAAGTGCGCCCAGCGTACCTCCGCTGGCATAAAGGGATTGGGGAGTAATAGCCCGCCAGTCGCCATCACACCAAACAGTAAACCGATAATTAAGCCTTTGATCCACCAGCTTCCTTCGGTCATCTGAATAACCAGCCAAGCTAAACTCGCCCAGATTACGCCTCTAATTAATTGGAAGAAAATTAGAGCAGGGCCATCTGTAACAATTCCAAGCATATGTTGCCCAAAGGGGACTATATCACTATTGCCCTGATAAAATAAGCGGACAGCAGCAGATTGCCAAGCGATGAAATAGCCGAATAGGAGGTAAACACAAAGGTAAATGAAGCCTAATAGCAGTCCTTTGGTTAAGAGTTGGCGGGTAGGCATCGAACTGGCCACCTCCCCAATACCTCGCATTTTTCCCATAATCCATACCGATAAGGGAGCAAAGAGAATCGCTACAATTAAGCCAGAAAGAATGATTTGTCCTTGCATATCAGCAGGAATGGCAAGGGCTGAATTGAAAAATATGCTTTCGATTTGAGTCATGAAGGTACTGATGCCAAAGTAGAGAATGAATACCGCCAAGCTTAACTTGAGGCCTCGCCATCGAGTATACCATAATAAGGGTATTACAGTGAGTACCGTGATAAAACAGGATAATAGTAAAAGCCCCGCAGTTTGTGCCGCCGTGGCAACCGCTTCAGGATCGGACTCATCACTGCCGCTTTCGCTCAAGCCTGATAGCATTCCTCCTATTACAAAGCAAATGAATAAACCAATGGTAAGACTGGGGATTTGCCAAAATAACCGGATGATCTTTTTCATGTTAGGTGGATTTTTTAATGGCTTGATGAGCATACTTGGCCCAGCGTAAGTGTGCCTTTTGACCCTCTATGCCATTTTCCAAGGCCAATCTGCCATGTAATGTCAAGTTCTGACCCTGTGTCTGATGAAATAGCTTCAGTGTTTCTAAGCTTTCCTGTAGATAACCTCTTAGTTCTTGTAAGAAATAAAGCCGCTCCTCCTTGCTTAGCAAATCCTCCATGAAAGCAAACTTTAGGAGAACCTCATCCATGCGTTTGTCAATCACTTCCTCGCTGAGCTCTTTTTTCAACCAGTCAGACAAGGCCTCTAGACCTTTCTTTTGCAAAACAAATTGCTCCTTTTTTCCTTCGCTTAGCGCCTTTTTCTGGACATGGCCTGTCCTTTCTAATTTTTTTAAAGCGGGATAGATCGTGCCGGGACTGCTACTGTAATTTCCCAAGGCCGTTTGTTCAAATACTTGCCTAATTACATAGCCTGTTTTAGCTCCTTGTTTTAATAGCCCCATGATGGCATAATCAAGTGTAGTAATTCTTGACATAATTTTATTTAATACGAATCGTACTACAAATATAATACGAATCGTACTAAAATGCAAAGAAAAATAATTAGTCCACTTGCGCTAAATGTAAAAATGCCTTATTTTTGTATTAGTCCAATTGGGCTAATTTTGTTTTTTAAAACCAATACCATGAAAAAAATACTCATCATCAATGGACATCCAGATAGGGATAGTTACAATGCAGCTTTAGTTAAAGCTTATGCCACTGGGGCTAGCCAGCAAGCTAACTCGAGTGTTGAAGTCCTACATCTTATTGATCTTGAATTCGATCTGATATTGCGTTATGGCTATAAAAAGCGGACAGCATTGGAACCAGATTTACTTCGGGCCCAGGAATTACTTCAAGAGGCAGATCATACCGTTTGGGTATATCCGACTTGGTGGGGGGGAATGCCAGCCCTATTAAAAGGCTTTATCGATCGGGTGTTTCTACCCGGTTTTAGTTTTAGCTATCAAGAGAATAGTCCCTTCCAAAAGCAACTGATGAAGGGGAAAACAGCTAGGGTCCTCACCACGATGGATGCACCTGTATGGTACTACCGACTTGTATACGGTAACCCAGGGCATAAGGTGATGAAACGGGTGATTCTTGGCTTTTGTGGCTATAAGGTCCGATTCTTCACGATGGGTGATCTTAGAGGAAGCTCAGTCAAGCAACGCCAGCAATGGTTGGAGAAAGTGCACAAAATGGGTTTCCAGGAAGCTAAATCGAAGGACGCGGCGATAGGCCCAAAACGAGCTGATAAAGGGATGTTAATGGAGACAACCTAAAGCAAGACTTCAGAAGTGATTTGGTAGATAGTCCAATTAATGACCAATATCCACTTCCCCAAAATGGCTCAGGCTTGGGACTCCTTTTAAATTTGCCTTCGGCGGCTTCTTTGCCATTGATGCAAAGAAGCAAAAATCTTCCCGAAAGCTTTCGGGATTTTCATTTTTTAACGCTACGAGCTAGCCCAAAACCCTAAACTGTACAAACTCGCCACATCATTAGTTTATACTCTTTTGGGTTCGATTTTGAGGCAATTGCATTTCAAGTTTAGCCTTATTGAAGCTCAAACAATGTACCGTTTTTAACGGATTTTGGGCTAACTCTTCACTAAAATGAATAAGGCCCTCGGCTTGTTCCAAGCCCCCTCAACGTAAGCATAAACAATCATTAATCAACAGTTTATATTTGATTCTATTTCTGAATATACGTCAGAGTATATGTGCGTGGGGCAATTAAGCCCCTTGGCGATAGCCAAGACACTACTG
>CAJXUM010000748.1 GCA_913060855.1 uncultured Lewinella sp.
CTCCATCGCCAGCGAAACGGTATCGATCTGCTTATAGGTCTTACTAATCACCTCCCCCGCTGCTTGGCCGTAACTCGATAAACTTGCACAACAAAGCCAAACAAAAGCCAAAAGCTGGATATAATTCCTTTTCATATTCTTTGTAGTTTTTCTCATAGTTTGTTTCATTACTTAGGGAAAGTCCTCAACTTAAAATGCCTTTCACGACCGAGCCATGCACATCGGTTAGGCGATAGCGCCGACCCTGGTGTTTGAAGGTAAACCTTTCATGATCAATGCCCATAAGGTGTAGAAGCGTAGCTTGAAAGTCATGCACATGCACGGGATCTTTCGCCACATTGTAGCCAAATTCATCGGTTTCACCGTAGCTAATTCCCGGTTTCACCCCACCGCCGGCCATCCAGGCGCTGAAACAGCGGGGATGGTGATCTCGGCCATAACGCGCTCCTCGATCTAAGCCTTGCGAATAATTCGTCCGCCCAAACTCGCCTCCCCAAATCACCAGCGTATCCTCCAATAATCCACGTCTTTTCAAATCAGTGACCAAAGCGGCTGAAGCTTGATCGGTATCTTTACATTGCTTCGCCAAATGCTCCGGTAGGTCATTGTGATGGTCCCAGCCCTGGTGGTACAATTGGATAAATCGCACATCACGTTCTGCCAACCTCCTGGCCAACAAACAATTAGCGGCATAGGTGCCTGGAATCCGTGATTCAGGTCCATACAATTCATATACTTCATCCGGTTCGCCAGAAATATCCATGACATCAGGAACTGAACTTTGCATTTGATACGCCATCTCGTATTGTGCTATCCGAGATTGTACTTCAGGATCTTGTACTTCATCGTGATAATGCTGATTCAATTCTTTTAGATAGTCTAGTACTCGGCGTCTTCCGTGCGTGGAAACTCCCTCGGGGTTCGTTAGGTATAAAACCGGATCCTTTCCCGATCGAAACTGCACGCCCTGGTGTAAGGAGGGTAAAAAACCAGTACCCCAAAGTCGAGAAGACAAAGGTTGAGCAGCGGCCACTCGGCCGGAGCCTTTAGATAAAAGCACGCAGTAAGCCGGTAAATTATCATTGCTACTACCCAAACCATAACTCAGCCAGGAGCCCATGCTGGGCCGCCCACTTAGCTGCGATCCGGTTTGGAAAAAAGTCATGGCTGGGTCGTGATTGATTGCCTCTGTATGTAGCGATTTCACAAAACACAAATCATCCGCGACCTTCGACGTATATGGTAATAAGTCGCTGATCCAGGCACCACTTTTACCATGCTGCTTAAAGGTACGATGAGCACCTTTGAGTGGAAAAGCTCGCTGATTGGCTGTCATTCCCGTCAAGCGCTGTCCTCCTCGGATAGATGCTGGTAAGTCCTCTCCTTCTCGCTCTCTCAATAATGGTTTATAATCAAACAACTCCATCTGTGCTGGCCCACCACTTTGGAAGAGATAAATTACTCGTTTGGCTTTCGGAAGATGATGGGTTTCGGTGAGCAGACCGCTGCCTGTCATGCTCGAAGACAGGCTCGATTGTCCCAAGCAGCCGGGCATTAAACTGCCAAGTGCAGCCATACCGATTCCCTGGCCAGCTCGGGAGAGGAAGGCTCTTCGACTGAGTGCTAAAGGCGAAAACTGGTCCATTATATCTTTATCTTTCATCTTATTTTTTTTTGCTTAGAATAAGACTTCTGAAGTTTCGTGAGGCGTTTCGGAGAAAACTTCTGAAGTCTACTTGCTGGTATATTACCCTTTCAATATCGTTTCTGTTAAATTCAAAATGGCATTCGCGACGACGGTATAAGCCGCCAACTCTGCCACATTCACACCCTCTGCCAAAGGGAACTCACCGATAGAGGTGAGTTGCTTAGCAGTTGCCATTTCGGATTCAAAATCAGCTTGTTCTTGTTGGAGTAAATCCTTCAGCAAAGCCAACTCTTCCGCTTTTGGACGACGGGAAGTAGCCAACCTAAACGCAAACTGAATACGATCTGCGGCCGTTTCCCCACCTTCCTGCAGCATGCGCGTGGCGATCAATCTAGAGGCCTCGGTATACTGTGGATCATTGAGTAAGACTAGGGCTTGCATCGGCGTGCTCGTGGCCCGTCTTTGAATGGTACATTGCTCTCGGCTAGGTGCATCAAATACCGTCATTGAAGGCGGCGGCAAGGTGCGTTTCCAAAAGGTGTATAAACTGCGACGGTATAAATCTTCTTCGTGATCCTGGATGTATTTCCGTAATGACTGGTTACCAGAGGCGACTTGCAGCCATAAACCTGCGGGTTGATAAGGCCGAACACTAGGGCCGCCAACTTTTTCACTCAATAATCCGCTAATGGACAAGGCATGATCGCGAATCAATTCAGCCGGTAATCGTACCTGTGGTCCGCGAGCTAAAAAGATATTATCCGGATCAAGTTGTTGCAGACGAGCATCCGTATTGACCGATTGGCGATAAGTAGCTGATAAAACCATCGATTTAATCAATTGCTTTAGGTCCCAGCCCGACTCCCGAAACTCCACCGCCAGATAATCCAGTAACTCCGGATGAGAAGGCAAGGCACCTTGGCTTCCAAAGTCTTGCGGAGTAGCCACCATCCCATTTCCAAAAATGAGCTGCCAATATCGGTTGACAGCCACCCGCGCCGTCAATGGATTCTGGGCATCAAATAACCACTCGGTCAATCCTGCTCGATTGGGTGAAGCGGCAGAGGGATAAGCTAAGATAGCGGCTGGAGTTCCGGCTTCCACTTGCTCTCCTTTGGCATCGTATTGCCCACGATCCAGGATATAAGTAGGGCGGAGCGTATCCATATCGGCCATAACCATGGTAGGCTTGACGACAATATCATCCATCCTCACTTTGCGAATTTTGTATTCGCGAAGTCGTTCCGTCAGCGCCTGAAAAGCTAAATCTTTGTGCTGAAGTTGGTCATACAGCAATCGTTTGATATCTGTTTTCTTTTTATTGGTCTTTACGCGCAAGGCAACCATAGGGTCATAGGCCGTCAAGTTTTTCACTTCCTCGGGAGACAAGGGGCGATTAAAGAAGAGGATTTCATCTAATTGGCCTGCTTCTAAGCCCTTCGGTCTACCTTTCACACTCGCATAATCAATCGTATCCATAACCAAATCACGTGGAGCGCCCAGAAATAGTCGAGTCGTCGCGGACATTCTCCCTCTGAGTTTATCCCCCAATACATAGTTATCATCTAACGCCTCACCGTTCATATATAATGTAAGTCCTTGAGCCTTGCGGGTCCCATCATGGGTGATAGTTATATGTGTCCATTTATTTTCGGGCAAGGTTGCTTTACTTAGCAGGTTTAGGCTCGTCTTATTCGTCGAATTAGTCATGATCAAATTCAGCAACTTCCTCGAGGTCACATCCAAGCGGAGACTGGTTTTGGTGTCGCGATCAATAGCTGACAATAACCTTCCTTTAATACCTCCATCCAGTGATTTTATCCAAAAACTAAAACTAAAGGGTCCATTAAAATCGAAACGAGCCGTCGGTTCTAGTTCAGCATAATTGGTCCCCATCAACTCTACACCACCGGAGAAACGACCAGGCACCGGAATAAGATCATTCTTCACCGTCGCTTCCCTTCCGCTGATCACCTCTGGCGTTTGTCCATTTTCAATGTAATCTAAGGGATACCAACTCACTACGCCTTTAGGAAAAGAGGAGCCCATCGCCTCCTCTTTAGCACCCTCATTCGCGATGGGGGTAGCAGCGTGCTCCTCCACATAAGTGGTTAGCGTTTCTTTTTGTTCTTCATACAGCTTTTCAAGGTAGGTTTTTAAGGTATCAATCTTCTCTGGTGGTAAGGGAAGATAGGGAGCTGCTACTTCTAGACCATAGTCCACTCGCCCTTTTTCCGGCACATTATTGAAAAAGCTGAACAAGCTATAGTATTCTTTCTGTGAAATTGGATCGTATTTATGATCATGGCATTGCGCGCATTCCACAGTTAATCCTAAAAAGGCGGTGGAAAACGTATTGACTCGATCCAACACATAGGTGACCCGGTATTCTTCATCGATCACGCCGACTTCTTGGGTGATTTTGTGATTGCGATTAAAGCCAGTAGCCAATTTTTGTTCATAGGTAGCATCCGGCTGTAGATCACCGGCCAATTGCCAAGTTACAAACTCATTATAAGGCCGATTTTTATTAAAGGACTCAATCACCCAATCGCGCCAAGGCCACATACTTCGTTCTAAGTCATCCTGATAGCCGTGAGAATCAGCATATCGAGCGACTGTCTCTTATACACATCTCCGAGCCCACGAGACCGAGGCTGATCTCGT
>CAJXUM010000749.1 GCA_913060855.1 uncultured Lewinella sp.
GACCTCGGTCAGATTGAAGGTGGTTTTCCAGCTGACTTCCAGGCCCTCGTACTCAAAGGAGAAGCCCCCTACACCGACAAACCCAATGCGCACCTTGCTCCCATTGAATTCGATAAGGAAATGGAAGCTTTTCAGGCTACTTTTGGAGAGGACCAGGATATTAATGATTTCCTATCCTATAAATTATACCCCAAAGTATACCAAGATTACAGAACACATTATGAAAGTTATGGCGCGGTCAGGAATCTTCCTACCCCGGCCTTCTTTTATGGTCTGGATCCTAATGAAGAGATTATCGTCAGTCTCTCTCCAGGTAAAAATGTACTGATTAAGTACCTTAACATGACGGAGCCTGATGACTTGGGCAATCGTCTCGTCATCTTCCAACTGAATGGTCAAACCCGATCTGTACCAATTCGGGACCTCAAGGCAAAATCGGAAGTCATTGCTAATCGAAAAGCGGCCGGTGGAAATGAAATTGGCGCACCTTTACAAGGCAGTTTGTCTAAAATTCTGGTGCGCGATGGCGATGAGGTAAAGGTCAATACGCCATTATTCATCATCGAGGCGATGAAAATGGAAAGTACGATTACCTCTCCAGTTGCGGGGACCGTCAGGAAAGTACACCTGAAGGAGAAAAACCTAGTGGAACAGGATGATTTGGTGATTGAATTGAGTTGAAAAGCAAACAGGCTTATTACATCGTAAGCTGAGATAATTATACAGATTCTAGGTAAGACTTCTGAAGTGGGTTGGTCGATATTTGGGAAAAATTTTCTTTTTATTGACCCCATTATTGGATGTCCGAGACGAGCTCATGCTTGTGGCCTACATCACATAATAATACGATGAAATGAACTGATTTTTCATCGATTTTAGCCTTTCTCTAAGCAAGACTTCAGAAGTTTCCTAAGGCGTTTCGAGGGAAACTGCTGAAGTCTAAATCCCCTCATAGCAATTATTTTGTAGTGTCTTGCCTCCTATTTATTCGGTATTTGGCCTGTTGAATCCAACTTTTCAAGTATTTCCAGCACTTCTATTCTAATCCGTTTTCCCGGCTATTCAGCGAAGGTTAAAATCATTTTCATTTAAACTGCAATTGCGAATGATATACTTTTGTTGTATATTTACTGCAATTACGAATAATATAATATGAAAATTACGAAGATTGGTGAATTTGAAGAACTGGTACTGATGACCGTGATTGTCTTGCAAGAAGACGCTTATGGCGTGGCCATCAAGAAAGAATTGGAGGAGCGATTGTCTACCAGTATAAGTGTCGGCTCTATTCAATCGGCCCTGAAAAGAATGGAAGAAAAGGGCTATTTGGAGTCGAGGTTTGGAGAAGCGACGGCCAAGAGGGGAGGGAAGCGAAAGCGAATTTACAGTGCCACCCAAGCCGGTGAAAGTGTACTCCGCCAAATGAGAAGTATTCGGGACGGACTTTGGAATGCTATGCCACCTTTAGCGCTAGATTTTACGATATGACGAATAAACCACCATCCAATGTGCCACCCAAGTGGCCCCTTAGATTACTGCGTTTCTTTTTAAAAGATTCCTATTTGGAAGAAATTGAAGGAGACATGGAAGAAATCTATCAGGAAAATCTGGCCAATTTTTCCTCAAAAAGATCGCGTCTTTTATATACCCTAGAGGCGGTAAAGCTACTGCGTCCCTCTTTGATCAAGCATATTTCCTCACCGCAATACCTAATTAACTGGAGCATGTTTAGACATAACTTCACCATAGCTTTTCGACATTTTAGGCGATATAAGAATTCTTTTTCGATCAATCTAATGGGCCTTTCTACCGGTCTAGCCTGTTTCATACTCATTTTCCTTTGGGTACAAGATGAATGGCGTATGGACAAATTTCATACGAATGATGCGCAACTCTATCAAGTTATGGTAGACCTTGGCAATGGTAGCAGTTCTAGTACGAATACAGCTGGACCTACAGGTGAAGGACTAGTGGCTGATATGCCTGAGGTATTAGCAGCAGTAACAGCCCGTACCAAATCCATAAATAGTAACACCTTGAGCATCGAGGATACTCACCTTAGGGCAAAGGGCCTATTTGCTAGTGAGGATTTTTTCCGACTTTTTTCTTATGATCTGCTAGAAGGTACGATCGATCAGACCTTAACTGATATAGCCTCCATTGTGATCTCTGAGAGCTTGGCTCAGCGTTTTTTTGGGCAAAGTTCTGATGTAGTGGGGAAACAGTTGGTGCTCGAACAAGAACATAATTTAATGATCACAGGGGTTTTCAAAGATCCCTCCAGGCATTCGTCTCTACAGTTTGATTATGTACTACCCTTTAAAGCTTGGAGTTCGGAGAATACCTGGGTCAATCAATGGGGGAATAGGCATCCTCAAACCTTCCTTTTAATGGACGAGCAGGTAGACATGGAAGCCTTTAACACAAAAATAGCTAATTACCTGAGTTTAAAGATGGAGGGAGGAGAGACTGAAAACTCCCTTTTCGCTGTAAAGTATTCCGACAACTATCTATATGGGACTTATGAAGGACGTATACAATCAGGAGGCCGAATCAAATATGTCTGGCTTTTTTCCCTGATTGCGGTATTTATCCTACTTATTGCTTGCATCAACTTTATGAACCTGTCCACGGCCAGAGCGACTCGTCGGCAAAAAGAAGTAGGGATTAAAAAATCCTTGGGTGCTCATCGTTTCTCCTTGATTATGCAGTACCTGAGTGAGTCTACTTTTATAACCACCCTTTCCCTGTTGCTTGCCCTATTCATCGTCCTATTGTTTCTTCCAGAATTTAATGAGATAACGGCTAAACAATTGCGCTTGACTTGGGATCTGGGGCTGTTTAAATTTTTATTGGGAACGGTTCTATTGACGGGTTTGTTAGCTGGGAGTTATCCAGCCTTCTTTCTATCCAAGCTTAAGCCCATTTCAATTATAAAGGGGAAGCTGAATGGCGTTGGAGGAGCCTTATGGCTTAGAAAAGGACTCGTTGTTCTGCAATTTTCACTCTCCATTATCTTGATAGCTTCTGTTTGGGTCGTTTACCAACAAATTCAATTTACCCAAACCCAAAATTTAGGCTACAAGCGAGATAATATTATTCTATTCGAAAAAGAAGGGAGGATGGAGGAAGTAGAAAATACCCAGTCATTCTTAGCAGAAATGAGAAGGATCCCTGGTGTATTAGCGACTTCCTCCATCGACAATACCTTGACGCATAGTGATTGGTCTATCAATAGCGTTCAATGGCCGGGCAAATCTCCTGATGACCGATCCGCTTTCGAGTTGATACAAATTGATTATGGGATGATTGAACTATTGGGCATGGAAATGGCGGCTGGAAGAACTTTTTCTGAACAATTTCAAACGGATTCTACGGGTTTAGTTTTTAATGAAGCTGCCATTCGGCTAATGGGATTAGAAGAACCGGTTGGTATGCAGTTGGATATGTGGAACGGCACTTTCGAAATTATTGGTGTGGTGAAGGATTTCCACTTTGAATCCTTCCATAAACAAGTGAAGCCGCTCGTTATGTATTTGGGAGATCACGGACGATACATCATGGTGAAGATAGACGGGCAGCGAACAGAACAAACACTTGGGCAATTGCATACGCTATACCAGACATCCAACCCTGGTTTTTCACTCGATTACTCGTTTTTGGATGAGGACTATGCCGCCTTGTATGTGGCAGAGCAACGTGTATCGATGCTATCCCGCTATTTTGCTGGACTGGCCATCCTGATTTCTTGCCTGGGACTATTTGGTTTAGCCATGTTTACAGCTGCTAAGCGACGAAAAGAAATGGGCATTCGGAAAATACTAGGAGCTAGTTCTTACCACCTAGTTCGTCTCTTATCGGATGACTTCACCAAGATGGTCATGCTATCCATCTTCATTGCACTGCCTATTAGTTATTTTATGGCGAGGGCTTGGCTAGAGGGTTTTGCTTTCAGTATTAACCTACAATGGTGGTACTTCGTGGGGGCGGGCTTCTTGGCTCTCCTGATTGCCTGGTTGACTGTAGGTTTGCAAATGGCAAATGCGACCCGGTTAAATTTGGTGGAATGTCTTAGGGAGGAATAAGCAATTTAGGCAAAGCAAGACTTCAGAAGTGGGTTGGTCGATACTGTCAAAAATTATTCTTCTATTGAGTAACATTTTTGGAGATAAATATTCAATTCGGTCATCAATTGCGGCTCTTAAACTTTACTCATTTATGCGGTTTTTCAATTACTTGAGTGTGCGTGCAAGTTTGGATTTACCTTCGGTGACCCACTTTTTTTCATTGCCAAAAAAAGTGGGCAAAA
>CAJXUM010000750.1 GCA_913060855.1 uncultured Lewinella sp.
ACGAGATCAGCCTCGGTCTCGTGGGCTCGGAGATGTGTATAAGAGACAGAACCGATTCTTTTGTCTTATAGTATTGTCCTTTCATATTCCGTTCTTAATGCCTATGACGGTTCTGCAAACTACGCAGTCCGCTTTTAGCGACTATAGCCCTTTTGTACTTTATTGTATTCCACTTTTTTTAATGGTAAGCAAATCTATTTTTTCATTCCTACCCCTTAACTCCGTTTCCCCTAGTGCTTGAAGTTGAAACGTGCTGCCAAGAGTTAAGGTTCCTGTCAATTTTTCAGAAATCAGTAGATCCACATTATAGTCATTGCATAAGCCTTGAATTCGGGCAGTTGTATTTAAAACATCTCCGGTGAAAGTAATCTCTTTTTTGATGACTCCAATTTCACCCGTTGTAACTTTCCCCAAATGAATTCCCGCTTTGAAAGTTGGAATTACACCATATTCTGATTCATATTTCTCAGCCTGATCGCTAAGGGCTGATTTCATCGCGAAGAAACAGTTGATGCAATTATTATTGGTTAGGCCCTTCTGATATTTCCAGGTCACAATGACTTCATCCCCAACATATTGATAGATTTCTCCCCCATTTTGTATGATAGGGTCAGACAAATCCGCATAATATTCTTTTAGCATATTGAAGTACCGTACATGGCCCAATTTCTCTGCTATCGTAGTTGATGATTTCATGTCGAGAAACATAAAGATCCGTTCTTCCTCGACGGGTTGATGATATTTTCCTGTGAAAAAATTTAATAATACCGCTTGGCCAATATTATCACTTACCTCTGTGTAGAATAAACAGATAACTACTGTAATTGTGAAGTATATCAAGATGCTCCAAAAAGCAAAAGCGGAGAAAAATTTAGCCGCATTTTCCCATACTTGTTTATTCAATATGCTTACCCCTAATTCATTAGCGTTAGAAGAGATTAAAATAATCAAAATGGCGGTGGTCATGATCAACAAATAAATAATCGTTTTAAATATTATTTTTTTGAGGAAACTACTTTTTTGAAACCATTTATTAAGGTAAAAAACCTCAAAGATGCCGGCAAATAGCCCAATGACCATTGATAAAATTGCTGGTATAATTAAACTAAATGAATAAGGATTACCCGTTGAGGGATAATAAGGGTGATCGCCTAAAATCCCTTTTTCTAGTAAAGAATAGATGATACTAAACAAGAAAGTGGTTAACCCGAATGGGATAATCCTTAAGAGGTTCCTTTTATTTTTGGGTGATAGCATATTGACCAAAGAGTCTGAAATTAGGTGATTGAATAGGCATTTGAACAGATAGTCTTGCGGAATGAGAAGAGGGTTGAACACCTATTCCTTTTCCGCAGTTACGGTAATCACATAGTCACCTTCTTGCAAAGAAAACTGCCCAGTCTGCCACTCATCAATGCTACTAGATTGGTTTCCCTGTTCGTTTATCATTACCACCTTTTGTGAGGGGGACACTGGCAAGCTTACATTGGCCCTACTGCCCTTCGGAACCGTTATCTCATAGGTATAATCCGCTGCTGCCACCTTTTTCCAATTAGATACGATTGCGCCAGATGGCGAATGATAAGTGCAGTTCACCGATTCAAGCCCTTCTGGTGTAGTAGGTGCTAAAAAGAATTCCTTGAACCCCGGGTGGTCAGGATCCGGTCGGATACCCGCTAACCAACGATAGTACCACTCGGAAACCGTCCCGAACATGGGGTGGTTATTCGAGTAGGTATTATCACTCTCTTTCCAGGTTTCCCAGATTGAAGTGGCTCCTTGCTCAATCATAAAGCCCCACCCGGGATAGGCGGTACTGTTTACGATATCAAAAACTGTATTTGGCGTACCGTATTCAGCCAGTGTTTCTAGCACATACTTAGTACCAAAAATGCCGGTATTAAAATGACCAGATGGTCCATTTTTAACGGCCATTAAGAGAGAATCCATTGCTGCAGGAATCTCATTTTTCGGAATAATCTGGTGATAGAGTAAGGTTGAAAATAAGGTTTGCCGATTGATCTTGCCCGTAAATGGTTTGTCCCAAAACTCAGTCTTTATCTGGTTTTTTAGTTTATCGGCTAAGGCTTCATACTTTTTCACATCTGCCTCCTTACCCATTACACCCGCAAAAGTCTTCATGACACGAGCACATTGCAAATAATGACTAGTACCCGTGAGTTGTACCGGAACAGGCTCCAGTGATTCATGATCACTTAATCCATCATCAATCATTCCTGCAGGATGAATCATGGCTACTTTATCCATCCATTTGTTATTTAGCGCATAAAGCTCTTTGATGATGTCGGTATCATTATAGTAGAGGTATAAGTAATACTGCGTAGTCAAGTAAGCCGATTCCCAGCTAATGCCGCAATATTCTATCCCCGTAAAGGGTGCGGTATCTACAAAGCTTGAATCTTTCATCGCATCGACCCAATCATAGATGGTTTTGCGATAGAAGGATTGCATATCGAAGTTGTAAATGAAGACTTCACTTGTCGCATTTAAATCTCCTCCATAACCAAATTTCTCCCGGGCAGGACAATCCGATTGTACACTCACCAAATTGGCCAAAAACGTCCTTTCTGCAGCATCCTGAATTGAATTCAGTAATGCCGAAGAGCTGGAAAAACTATTTTCATTGGTCACGTTGGTATGCATAAAGAGTCCCCGGACATCATCTATTTCGGGCTTTTCTTTCAAGCCCTTGATCTCCATGAAACGGTAGGTGTGGTAAGTGAAATCAGGACTAAACCATTGCGCTTCTTTATGGCCTATAATATAGCTATCCGTCTGCCAGGCAATATCCGGTGCGCCAGGACCACCCACGCCCTTACGCTTAATTTGGCCCGCTACCGTGGTCATCGGGTTTACCCTTCCATCCTCGTAAACGCGTTCGCCAAACTTAAAGGCAATGGTATCACCTATACTTCCTGATAGCTTAATTTTATAAGTCCCTGTAAAATTCACGCCCATATCAACTATCCAAACTCCTTCTGCGGGAGAAAAAATATTGACTGGCGTTATTTCTTGGGTTATTTCAACCGCTGGGAAAAATGCCTTTTCAAGTTTTCCCCCAGGAGGCTTGCCAATGGTAGCTGCTTGCCATGTCTTATCATCGTATCCAGGTTTGTCCCACCCGTCCAATTCATTGTTGGCATTATAGGCAACTCCGATGTAAATACTGTTTTTCGTAATGGGTCCTAAAGCATATTTCCAAGAGTTGTCAGACACAATTTCTTCTGAGTCCCCATTTTTGTACCTAATGTGGAGTTTTGCAATAAAGACCGGTTTCCCAACGGTAAGATCCTCCCTCATGTTTCTTCTCCCCCATTTCTTCATAGGCAAAGGGTTGTAGAAACCATTACCCAATGACACGCCTAAACAATTGTCCCCCGCTTGGAGCAGAGAAGTAACATCGTATTCAGTATAATAGATTCGTTTACTAAAGTCTGTCCAGGCCGGATCAAGTACATTTTTTTCCATTCCATTCCCATTGATGGATGCTTTGAAATATCCAGCCGCCGTGATGCTCAATGAAGCCGACTGAATAGCTTTATCCGTTTTGAATGTCTTTCTGAAAAGTGGTGCTGGGTGTTCCAAATAGAACAAAGAGTCACTTTCTGGAAGGGCTATGCCATCTTCTATCCAAAGTGCATTATCATCTACACCTAAACTTGGTGCTATTTGTTCTTGATTATTGTTGCATGAAAAAAGTGCCAAAACACAAATTCCAAAAAGTAGTTTTGATATTTTCATTCTCTATTTTAATGATGTACAAAGTGTGCGGGCATGGCTTAGTGGCGTTTAGAAGTGTGCTTGGGCAGCCATGATCGTTGTATGCGGTATTAGCCCCAGTTTTCATCTTTTCCTATTACTGGATTTCTTTCATTATTCCCGAATTTGCAGGCCCAATTGCTTCTATCTAACCGCCCCAAATTTGTCTTCAAAATATACAATTCCTTATTCAAGGAAAAATAAACTTCACCTTTATCATATAGCAGTATTCTGCTTGAAGTAAATGGTTCCTTCAAGAAATAGACCTCCAATAAGCTATATTTATTGGACTTTTTATCAATTATTGTTAATTCATTGTTTCTCCAAAAAACCATATTCCCCAATTCATCTAAGGCCGGATATATAATGTAATAACCTGGTATTTGGGCTCCTCTACTTATTTCACCCTCATTAAATAATTTGGTATGATACAATTCAGAAGGGAATGCATTGTCCATTTCTATTAAAGAAATTTCTTTGTCCCTGTCTCTTATACACATCTGACGCTGCCGACGAAGAGGATAGT
>CAJXUM010000751.1 GCA_913060855.1 uncultured Lewinella sp.
CACTATCCTCTTCGTCGGCAGCGTCAGATGTGTATAAGAGACAGGTAAGATATAGAGTAATACTTGTGATGAATCACATCATTGGTGGTAGAAGTAGGCAGGTAGGATTCGCTGGGTGTATACTCCCTTTCTGTTTGTTGATTTGTATTATTACTATTGTCATCAACTGGTGTATCGCTACCACCTCCGGTGAATTGGTTGAACAGTAGAAATAAACCTCCAATGACGGCGCTAAAGATTCCCACCTTCACAATATTACCTGATCCACCCGATTCACCTTTAGAGTGATTTGTTCTTAGTTTAGCCATGTTTGTAAATTATCCTCCGTCAAGTCAATTGCCAGATCTCTCTTATCCATAAGGACATTCACCAATGTACTAGGATTTGAAACAACTATAAGCAATAAACTGACTAGCTCCGCAAAATAGTGAAAAAAATCGATGCCCAAAAATAGATTAATTTCGTTTGACTTCAACAATTTCTACCCTTCTTTCTCGTGCCGCGCCAATACTGTAAACAGAACGGCGAATATCCCCCAAATCATCACTGATGTCTCCTGCCGCTGTAGTCTCTCCAAATGATTTTTCTGATATCAGTAGTTGTTCTTTTTTCAAATAGCTCAGAAAAACACCATTTTGATAGGATTTAAAGTGATTGATAAGGCTACTCACTCTTCTTTTGCCCAATAATAGGTTATAATCGCTTTTCGCTCGTGGGCTGGTATACCCTTTGACAAATATTTCTACTTTATCGCCCGCTTCCAATCGTTCTAAGAGCAATGCCGAAAACTGTTTTAATCGTTCCGCCCCGTATCTAATGTCTTCCTCGAAAAAGGACAACATGCGCTCTTCGGCGGTCTCTTGTTCCTCAGCGGGGAATAAACTACTGTATTCAGACAAATACGTTTCTTCCTCTGCTACATAGGGTTCGTAGGTAGCGAGGTAATCTTTTTTAGTACTTCTTCGCCGGGTTTTAGGGTCGGGTTCATCATTGTCAAAATAGAGTGCCAAAGGCAAAAATGCTGAGAGCTGGGTGGGAATTGGTGTCGGTGTTACTTTATCTTCTACGGCAAGAGGTGGTGGGGTGACCGGAGGGATCGGCTGACTCGGCTTGCCTGTGCCTACGATCAGGCTATCTGTCTTAGGTTCCTCAGGCAGCGGAATTTCGGCAAATTGGTAGAGGTCATTGCAGCAAGATTTACTCACTGCATCCAGGTATTTATCTCCCGGGCGATTGGAGGAGAAATAACCGGATTGTAATCCGGAATTCCCTGTAAAATATAGATCATTATAGCTACCGTTAATGGGAGGTGGGAGTGCTGAAGGGGGGCTAGCCTTTCCCTGATTTAATGCTTGTGAATAAACATCAAAACCTCCTAGCCCTTCGGGATAATCCGCACTAAAAAATAGGCGTTGAGAACTAGTGGATACAAAAGGTGTGATTTCATCAAAAGCAGTATTGCCACCAAACATTTGCGGGACCGAGAACTGATTCTCTCCTGGCTCCACTTTGGACCACCAGATATCAAAGCCTCCCTGTCCTCCAGGACGATCACTCACATAATACAAGACTTCTGCTTGTAGGGTGGAGTCATATCCAATAGAAGGCTGTGTATGAGTACTTTTTGGCAGGTTTACTGAAGCAGGCAAGCGATAGGCTCGCGTTCCCCAGCGATTCCTTCTTGCCTTTTTACGATAGTATAATTCACACTTTATCTTTCCGGTTTCCTGGTATCGGCATAATGTATAGTATAGTCTATTTCCATTCAAACTGAGGGTGGTATGTGCCGTATGAAGGGTATCACTATTTAAAGTCTTGATCGCGCGACCTCGTCCAGTACCCGTAGTGTATAAGATTTTCGCAATTTTCCGTTTCGGAATGGCCTTGTCTTTCTTGTTATCAAACCGATAAGAAGAGAAGTATAAGGTATCAGCTTGTTGCCAGGCTCCAAAATCGGAATAGGCGGTATTGATGCGTTTAGAAAGTGCAGTGACCGTGTGTGTGGCTTCTGCAGCTAATTTTTTCTTAGCTTCCTGGCAAGCGGTGATATGTAATAGCACGTTTTGTTCGAATTCCTTCGGCCCGGTCTCTTCCGCATAAGCCCTAAATGCAGTTAGTGCCTCTTCGTACTTACCCAATCCCTTTAAAACCAACCCTTTGTAATAGTTAGTACTGGGATAAGTGCCTTCCGCTCGATACTTCAATACCTTTTCATAAGCTTCGGCGGCCACTTCAAAAGCATAGAAGAGGCGAGCTGCATGGGCGTATTGGTACCAAGCTTCTACTGCTTCCGGTTTGCGTTCTAATGCATTGCGCCAGTAGTGCAAGGCACTGTAGTAGTCCTGTTTAGCAAATGCCTTCTCAGCGGCTCTTTGATAGGCTTTGAAAGACTGTCCTTTAACCCCAAAACCACCCAGCATGAAAAATAGTAATATCCAGTATTTCATACGCGAATAATGATCCCCAGGAAATGGTTAAAATATAGGACAAGATTTGAACTCATCCGGCGGTTTTACTTTGGTAATAATGTGCTGAAGCGAAAGCTCGGGGCCTCCCCTGCGATTGGTGGCTACTCGAAAAGGAGAAGTATTGAGGTCGTAACTCATCGTGACACGCCAGTTTTTGTAAAACACAGCAAACTCACTAATGATGGCATCATCCAACCGATGCCCTAACCCCAACTGAAGGGCCAATTCCTCTCCCACGTCCTGATTGAGGTGAAGCTTGGCTACTGCCCCAAAAACAGCTTCTTTATAGCTTCCTTGAAAATGCCAAAGTCCACGGAAGCCAATATCCCAATACTCACTCACCTGTACTAGCCCAAAGGCGTAGACATTCCCTCTGACGCTCAATTCCACCTCTTCCCGATCGGAAAAAGATAAATTGGGACGATTGAGGTTAGCAAAGGCTGTACCCGCATAGGCCAGCGACCGCTTACGCTGACTTTGATAGTAAAGATTGACACCTCCGCCCAGATTCATAAATCCGGCAGCGGTACGATCAAAACCATCTAAAGTCGGTAAGCCCGGATCAAAAATATCGCCGTTGAATTGGTCTCCGAAAAACAATTGATCCGGGTCGAAAGCTCTTTGTCCTCCTGCCAGTAAAAAACCACCACTCAAGTATAGCTCATCCCCCAATTGCTGGGTATAGGCTATCGTAGCTTGCAGAAAACTCCAGCTCAGATCTCCATCTCCAGCCTGGTCTCTGACAAAGGATAAACCCCAGCCCAAGAGACCATTCTTAAGTCCAGGAACATACCACTTTTCATCGTAGGCAGCACTGAATGTTAAGTATGGGACAGGAACATCAGCCCATTGGTTTCGGTATATACCAGTGAAGCGCTGATCGCCTGAAAATACGCCAGTTAATGCAGGATTTAGGTATAATGGGTGGTTGTAAAACTGTGAAAAGTGTATATCTTGAGCGTTGGAGGATAACACGCCCAATAAAAGTAAAAATAGGATTGATGGCTTTAGGTGTTTAGCCAATGTATTAACATTTTGACTTTGGCAATATAGAGAAAATTATCATTAATGAAAAATATAATAGGCATATCATGTTGAAAGTAGGCATAACAGGTGGAATCGGAAGCGGAAAAACAACTGTCTGTAAAATATTTGCCACATTAGGTATTCCTATTTACTATGCAGATGATCGGGCAAAATGGTTAATGGTCAATTCTCCTGCCTTGCAAACAGGGATTATCAACTTGTTTGGTAAAGAGGCCTATAATGAGGAGGGACAATTGAATCGAGCCTATATCGGTGGCATTGCTTTCAAGCATCCCAAGAAGCTGCAAAAATTGAATGCGCTCGTACATCCGGCCGTATTTGTAGATGGAGAAAATTGGCAACAAGAGCAATTCGCTCTGCAAGTTCCTTATACCCTTAAGGAAGCCGCCTTATTATATGAAACTGGTTCGCACAAGTTCCTAGACAAGATGATTGTGGTTACCGCTCCGGAAGAGATGAGGATTGAAAGGGTAATGAAAAGAGATGGGCTAGATCGGGAGGCTATACAAGATCGGATCGCTCGGCAAATGCCAGCAGCAGAAAAAGTGGCACAAGCGGATTATATTATTACTAATGATGGGCAGCAGTTACTTATTCCACAGGTACTAGAAATTCATCAGCAATTGCTAGCTGGGAGTTAGACTTCAGCAGTTTCTTAGTCACGCCAAAGAACTTGCTGAAGTGGGTTGGTCGATACTAGGCAGATTATGTCATATTAACTTCACCATTTTTGGATGTATAATATTGGATGTTCGCTACTAGTTTCACTAGTATTGCGGTCTTTGG
>CAJXUM010000752.1 GCA_913060855.1 uncultured Lewinella sp.
CTATCCTCTTCGTCGGCAGCGTCAGATGTGTATAAGAGACAGGGGTAGGATTATCGTTATACATGCTCCTATTTTTTTAATCGAGTAGTAGGCTATGGCCAAGGCTCGACTGATAAATTGGGCTGCAAAAGTAATTAATTTTCAGGAGTAAGTGACAAAATGTCAGTTAAATTTATAATCCAATCGCAGGGTTAAATTGCGGGGCTCTTCCAAGAGTCCGGGTCTAAAGGTATAGCCTACATTGGAGATATTACCGAAAATGACCGACGCTTTAAGCTGTTCAGAGAAACGATAGGCGGCCCTGATATTATGTCGCCAAAAGCCGTTCTCCGTTCTATCGCGAAAATCTTTGAGTCCGGGAACGATAATAAAGAAGATCGCGTCAATCGCTTCTAGCTGACTATTGTAAAAGCTTTCTAATCCGATGCTGAATTGCTTAATTTCGGTTTCGATATCAAGCTTAAACGTATGCTTGGATCTATATTTCAAGATATTGTTCATACTGGATGAGCTATTGGCATTCCGTTGTGCCAAAGTTCCCCCATCCGCCGGTAAGGGCGAATTGTCAAATTCATTGAACTTGGGATCGATATAGGAATAACCAGTAAGGATACTCGTAGGGAGTCCAAAAATCTCTCCTTTACCCGCGATCGAGATTTCCCCGCCTGAAATTTCTGTGCCTCCAATATTGATGGCTTGAAAAGCCAGTTGATTGTTAATATTAAACTCGATCATATCCTCGTAGCGCATCGTGAAGGCCGCCAAATCCAAGAAGCCCTCGAATCCACCCAACCTAAACCCTTGCTTCAGTCCTAATTCTGCCGACCAACCGCTTTCTGACCCTAAGCCTGCATTGGGAACAATAGGAAAGCCTGCTTGGGTGAAAATGAATTTCTCCGCTATCGTTGGGAAACGATAGCCTTGTCCCCAAGAGCCCCGCAAGTAAGTATACTCACCTAATTGATAATTCAAGCCCAGTCGCAAAACAGGTTTTGATTCTTTCTCCTTAGAAGGAGCGATCTCTCCCTTGAGAAAACCTCCATTGTCATAAGTGAAGCCGGGATTATTCAGGACATTATCCTCATACCTAAATCCGAGGGAAACATTCAAGCGATTGAAAAATTTCTTATCGATTTGAAGGTAGGCAGCGAGGTTTTGTGAAGTGAAAGTGGTATCTCCATATAGCTCAGCCTCAACGCGAGTAGCCCTACCCACAAACCCGCCAGTTAGCACTAAATCTAAGGGTTGAAATTTCTTTTGGTACTGGTACTCGCCATATAGGGTATAAGAGTAATTCGATTGGTTATTGTCATTGTTGTTGTTGACCTCATGATAACGGGTCAATATGCGATGCTTTCCACCACTTTTATCAAAATAGACCAGATAGGGGTCGATGTTATAACGTACTCGGTTTCTAGCTGTTGACGTACTTGCCGTGCCAATATAGGCAGTAGTATCAGAGGACCAATAAAAGAAACTGGCCGATTCGCCGACATTAAAATTAGCATTTACGCCAAAGGATAAGCGATCCGTCAAGCGATATCGTGTACCTATATTGAATCGTCCATAGCGATTGTAATTATCCTTGTTGTAGCTTTCTTCCTTGTTGTAAAATCCGCCCAACACCAAATCGAATTTACCGAATTTCTGTTTGTGAGAGAGGCTGGCGAGTAACTGGTAGGGAGCGCTATCCCACCATTTTAAGCGCTTATCTTTTGGTGAAAAATAATTGGTGTAAGCGACGGATGCCTTTGTTTCTGGTTCTAAGTTAGCATAGCTAGTTCGTACATTAACAATACCATTGAGCGCAGCAGAACCATAGAGAGCGGAGGCTGCACCTTTTACTACTTCAATTTGCGATACATTTTCAATGGGTATATCATCCCAATTGGGAAAACCTGCATCTGCATTCAAGATCGGAATATCATCTACAAGCAGTAGTACTCGACTACCCGCTCCTTGCGAAAAGCCCGATCCTCCTCGAATATTAGCCTGACCATCAATGACAGTCACCCCAGGTACCTTTTGCAGGGCATCATCTAAGGAAGGTTTGTTGGTACTTTCGATTAGACTGGGACTCAGCACTTCGAGCGAAACGGTCACTTCACCCAGTGGCTTATCGAATTTTCCCGTGGTAACCGTGGCAATCTGCAAAAGATTGGTTTCCATCGTCAGTTGCTTATCAAATTGAAGCGTTTCGCCCTCTTTCACTACAATTGTTTCACTGAGAGACTGGTAACCTACATAACGAATGGTCAATTGATGAGTGCCTGGCGTAATAGCCAGTGAAAAATTCCCATCAAAATCGGTTAAAGTGCCTTTTAGGCCAATTTGAACGGTTGCTGCGATAAGTGGATCACTGGTTTCTTTATCAATAATTTGCCCAGTTACAGTAGCAGATTCTTGTGCTAGTAGAAAACCACCAAACCAAAGCAATAAGGTGGTCAATAGATGCCTTTTGTTCATATATTCCGGAGTTTGTTTTGGAATTAACAATGAATTATGCTCAGATGGGTAGCTGGAAAAATTGAGTGTTGCTTACAATAAAAGTACTAAGATCAAAGGTGTCTGGAAAGGTGTTCTACGGGGCAAATGTAGTATATTTCTTTAAAATCAAGCGAGGAATTTCAGCTTTGATGACTACTTTTTTAGAATCAGAAAAAAAAATAAATCCTCCAGCGAATTGTGATTATTACGCTAAGGGTAGCTTTAATTAGCTGATATATAGCTGCTTAGGTTTTGCCTTTTTATTGTTAGAAATGAAGAACTTAGATGTAAGTTGGCAGACGAAGTCAGGGCTAAGAAGTGTTAAAAAATAAAATTTGGTGATAGATTCTTTGCAATCGTCTAACTTTGCAGCAATTATTGTTCTTTTTATATGAAGGAACAATGATAAATGATATCTTGCATAGAGAGCATTTAATCACTTTGAATCACTAAAATTGGGCGTTGTACGACTGGGATAGTGCTATGAAGTCCAACAAAACATAAGGAAGCACAAGTTTCTGTATATCAGACAAAAGACTGATCATACCACAATGAAACGCTCACTTTATGATTTGTCCAAGACCAGCCTTCCTTCCGCCTCGCCCCTAAAATCGCCTAATAATATGAATCAAAAATTTTTACTACTATTCCTTTTTGTTTTAGCCTTTGGTGCACTAAATGCACAAGTTACTTGTGAGCCTGATACAGTAGGTTTACCCGAAAATTTCCTCATCAATCCACTTCCTTATAGCGTAGAAGGCAACCCAATGGGAGGTATTCGTACCGCAGCTGTGGTAGGAGAGCCTTACGAATTTGTCTTGACTTTCGCTACACCGCCCACTTTTGATATAGCAGGTTTAGGGACTTTAGATGTCAACTCTATAGAATTGGCTACAGAAGGGGCCATAACGAACATACCTGCATCTATGGACTACGTTTGTAATCCACCCAACTGTATCTTTGAAAGAGACTCTATTGGCTGTTTGGTGATTTTTGGTACACCAGAAATGGCAGAGGCAGGAGAAACCAGCACGACCTACGATGTGGGAGTGACTACTTTGGTACGTACTAGCCTAGCAGCAGTACCTTTTAGTTTTCCTAATACGCTTTTCCCAGGAAACTACTTCCTATGTGTGAAAGCGAATGCAGAGGTACCAGATTGCGAGTTCCTATTAGCTAACAATAATGATTTGGCAGGAAGAGTAGCAGGAATGTATAATCGCCCCAATCCCACAAGTGGATTGACAGAAATTGTGATTGAATCGAATGAAAGTGGTCGGTTTTTATTAACGGTATCCGATATGCTGGGCCGACAATTACACAATCAGCAACTAGACCTGATCCAAGGAACGAATCAATTCACCTTTGATGCGAATCATCTAGTGGATGGAATGTATATCTATACCTTAAGTGACGGAAGTGCTCGAACGAGCCAAAAGATGATGGTTAGACACTAGCCGCTTGTAAGATAGTATAGCACTGGACAAAGGAAGAGATCAGCAGCCACTTTGGTAATCTCTGTTCCCTTCCTCACGACAAGCGAAATCGCTTCTGTCTGCAAAATGTCTGGTGGTATTTGTTTCAAGTGATTGATAATCATTTTTTTGCAAAATCTCATGAACAGACGCCTGGAACATATTCAGGCGTCTGTTCTCATTCCCAGTTTATTCTATATGAAAAAGCTTTTTCCCTTTTCTTTCCTACTATTAGCGGTTTGTAGCCTGCAAGGACAAAATGGTTGTCCCGATTGTATCATTACCTGTCTCTTATACACATCTCCGAGCCCACGAGACCGAGGCTGATCTC
>CAJXUM010000753.1 GCA_913060855.1 uncultured Lewinella sp.
ACACTATCCTCTTCGTCGGCAGCGTCAGATGTGTATAAGAGACAGTATCTGCACCGCTCAAGCACTCTTGGCGATCATGTCAGGTATGTACGCCGTGTATCATGGCCCAGAAGGAATAAAAGCGATTGCAGAGAGTATACACGAAAGAGCTAAAATATTGGCAGCTACCCTTCGCAAAATGGGTATAGCGTTGAAGAGTGATAGCTTTTTTGATACGATTACATTATCTCTTTCAGCCTCGGAATTGACCGAGTTAAGAAAGATGGCTGAAGCACACGAAATCAATTTCTATTATACGGCTGAAGAAGTAAGTATTAGTCTAGATGAGACGGTTCGTGCAGAAGATTTGACGGCGATAGCAGCTGTGTTTGCCGCAATAAAAGGAGTAGAGGCGCCAGCTTTGGAAGCTACGGTTGCGGCTAATGAATTCCATGAAGAATTGAGCCGGTCTTCCGCTTACCTCGAACATCCCATATTCAACACTTACCATACGGAGACCAAAATGATGCGCTATATCAAGCGCTTAGAGAATAAAGATTTATCCCTCATGCATTCGATGATTGCACTGGGGTCGTGTACGATGAAGTTGAATGCGGCGAGTGAATTATTACCGGTAAGCTGGCCCGCATTTGCCAATCTACACCCTTTTGTTCCCATCGAGCAAGCAGCGGGCTATCGTCAGATTTTTGATGAATTGGAGGCTTACTTGAGTGAGATCACTGGATTTGCGGCCTGTTCTTTGCAGCCTAACTCTGGTGCACAAGGAGAGTTCGCGGGTTTGTTGACTATTCGGGCTTATCATCAGTCTAGAGGTGACAACCATCGTGACATTGCTTTGATTCCCTCTTCCGCACACGGGACCAATCCCGCCAGTGCAGTAATGGCAGGAATGAAAGTGGTAGTGGTAGCTTGTGATGATAAAGGAAATATCGACTTTGGTGATTTGAAAGCCAAAGCCGAAGCGCATGCAGATAACTTAGCGGCATTGATGGTCACCTATCCATCGACACATGGTGTATTTGAGACGGCGATCAAAGAAATCTGTGATGTTATTCATGATAATGGAGGTAAGGTGTACATGGACGGTGCGAATATGAATGCACAAGTGGGCTTGACTAGTCCAGGACACATTCATGCCGATGTATGTCATTTGAATTTGCATAAAACCTTCGCCATCCCTCACGGTGGGGGAGGCCCAGGAATGGGACCGATTTGTGTCAATGAGAGTTTGAAACCGTTTTTGCCTAATCATCCACTAGTTGAGACAGGCGGTGAGCAGGGTGTGGAAGCTGTAGCAGCAGCGCCCTGGGGAAGTGCTAGTATTCTCTTGATCTCCTATGGCTATATCAGAATGTTGGGACGAGAGGGAGTGAAGGAAGCGACGGAATATGCTATTTTGAATTCCAATTATATCAAAGCTCGTTTGGACGGGTCTTATCAAGTGTTGTATATCGGTGAAAAAGGCCGTACGGCGCATGAACTGATTATCGATCTTCGACCGTTCAAGGCTGTTGCCAGTGCAGAAGATGTAGCCAAGCGCCTCATCGATTATGGTTTCCATGCACCGACTTTATCCTTTCCTGTCCCTGGTACGATTATGATCGAACCTACAGAAAGTGAGAGTAAGGATGAGCTGGATCGTTTCTGTGATGCTTTGCTCCTAATCAGAGCTGAAATCGACGAAATTGCCTCTGGAAAAGCAGATCCAAAGGACAATGTTTTACAGAATGCACCCCATACGATTGACCAAGTGACATCAGATGAATGGCCTTTTTCCTACACGCGTGAGAAAGCGGCTTATCCGCTGTCTTACTTGCGAGAAGGCTTTAAGTTCTGGCCTGCGGTGGGACGAGTCAATAATGCTGCTGGAGATCGCAATTTGATTTGTACTTGTCCGCCCATAGAAAGTTATATGGAGGTCAAGTAAATACGATAAGTTTATAAGACTTCAGAAGTTTCCTCAGGCGTGTCAAGGAAAACTTCTGAAGTCTAAATTTTGCTTTCTACAGTGCACGCATCCGGTTATTCCGCTTATTATGTTCCACCTCCGCTAAACCCAAATGTTCCATCAACGGTGGAATATACATGCCAAACCGACCTCTGAAGTTTTTCTTCAAACCATACCATCCACCCACCGGATTATCAGCTGATCGCCCCCAGTGTTCTACCGTTCCTTCCTTGGTGGCTACTTTTTCATCCTTACTGCCCAGCAGCATCCAATCTCCCTGCGCTTTCAACATCTCATGCAGGTCATTGAGGCATCGGATATCATAATGTAAGATGGTTTTACCCACTGTACATACTAGTATCTCTTTTCCGTCCTTTTCATCCACATGCATGGTATATGTTGAAGATAAGGGCGGTGTTTGCAAGCTTAAGGGTTGGTCTTTAGTACCGATTTTTTCTTTGTAATCCATGGTTACTCTTTATTGGTTTCTTGTTAGACGATGGGGCTGTACAGAACGATAGGATTTTACTCCTCTTTTTTCAGATATTCCTCCATTATCTTTCTGTTGAAGGTTAAGTGATGCAATTGTAGTTCATGCGCACCGGAAGCAAAGGGATCAATACCCTTGACCACTTCCATTCGCAGATCGAATAACTTCTGCTTGTCCGCTTTTTCCGCTTCCTGTGCCATTTTAATCTTAACAATTTCCTCTTGGGTGTTTTGTTTGGGATTAAAAATACCATTGATTTCGGAGCATTGGTGACACATACCGGCTTTGTTGATCAAGGCACAACGACCTTCAAAAATATCTATCATCTTTGCCCTCGCGGTATGGAGATGGTATTTCACCATGGCCTCGTTATTCCCTATGATCGTACTGATTTCCTTGACCTTGAAATCATACACTTCTTTGAGGAGTAAGCATAAATGTTGTTCCAGGGGCAGTGATTTAGTAATACAGGTAAAGCAGAAGGCTATGTGTTCCTTGATTTCGAACTTAGCATACTGAGAGGTGGTAATGATTTCCATGGTTTTTTGAAAGGCCATCGGATCATTGAGTGCCGCTTCTCTACAAATATCTGTCACTTGCTCGGGCCATCTTTTCCGTTTGCGTTGATGATCGATCGTTAAATTCGAACCAATCGCGAAAATCCAAGTTTTCAGGGAGGAGTCACCTTTGAAAGTAGCCAGTTTTTCAGAAGCTTTGAGCCAAGTATCTTGCAGGATATCTTCGGTGTCTTCGACACTAGCCGTCATTCGTAAGATGTAAGATTTTAATTGGGGCTTGATCTGTTCAAATTCTGCATTGAAGCGTTCTACAGTCATAGATTGAAATTTGGGTTTTGGCAGCTATTCTATAAAGGATTTTGACCGCGTGTGAGGTGCGGCCAACCAGGAGGATTTTCTTATTGATGGACTACTACTGAAGAACCAAGTTAAATTATTTTTGATTTCTTTACTATTTTTTAGGTTATTTCCCGACTTTTTGACCGTTTTAGTAGGACAAGTCTTTCGTTCAGGCTACTAATAGAAATAGGCTTTCCTCGAGATAAACTGAAGGCCATTATCTACATACAATAAATCAAATTGAATCAAATGAAAAAAGCACTCCTTTTTATTTTGTTATTCCTGTCGGTCTCGATTCACCAGGAATTAAAAAGTCAGGACACCCGATATTTCCAATTTAGCACTTTATGTGGCGGCGGGGATTGGCGTGATACCTCCTTCGTTGCTGCACTGACCGACACAGATTTGATCAATGCGGTCCTAAGTGAAATGGAACGACCTTTTGAGGAACGGAAATTTATCATTGGGGATATTGCGGAAGGGGATGGAGGTTTTAATTTTAATGGGGAGCATCGCTTCAATTGGCATTTTGTAACTGATAAATGGCAGTTGGCAGAGGTAGCAGTTGAGGTGTGTGATGGCTGTCCATTTTCTAATGTTGAACAAGATCCCGACTATTGGATTGGCAACATAGGCTTCTTTTGTCCTTGGAGTAGTAAACCCGCCCGGGAAATTGTCCTTACTGCAGTAGATGAGCTAGCCAATTCAGGAAATATAAAAGTATATCCGAATCCTGCCAGCCGACAAGTTTTTGTGCAACATTCTATTCAGGGGAAAGTCAGTCTTGAACTACGTAGTTTGAGCAATGCCCGATTGCGATTTGTACCAGAATTAAGGGATGGGCAGATCGAGCTAGCAAATTACCCTTCTGGCTTATATGTGTTGTTATTTAGAGGAGAAAAAAGTGTTTATGCAGAAAAGTTGATCATTCAGCAAAATTAGCTTATCTCTGTCTCTTATACACATCTGACGCTGCCGACGAAGAGGATAGTGTAGA
>CAJXUM010000754.1 GCA_913060855.1 uncultured Lewinella sp.
CGAGATCAGCCTCGGTCTCGTGGGCTCGGAGATGTGTATAAGAGACAGGTATACTGCTCTGGTTTTTTTAGGAATTCAACAATTTCGCGGATTTCTACCTTGGCCTCTTCTAGTCCTGCTACATCTTCAAAAGAAGTCTTGCTCTTATTTTCGGTGTCAAACAAGGTCGCCTTTGACTTCCCAAAATCAAAAGGATTTACACCTCCCATCCCTCCTTTTTTACCGATTCTATTGAAAATGAACAACCAAATAGCGACAATAATGAAGAAAGGTAAAAGCCACGAAAAAAGGGTCTTCATCCAATTCGTCTTTGTCACATACTTTACCTGAGGGATCGTCTCCATCTCCAACTTTTCACTAGCGGCTGCTAGGCGATTCTCAAAAGCCTCTACCGAACCAATGGTAAAAAAGTAATGTGGTCCCTGGCTATTGGCTGCGACGCCAGGGTATTTCCCCTCATTAATTCGCTCCTTCTTCAAGCTAATCTCTACTCGTTCTTTGTTGACCACTACAATCTCCGCAATATCTTCCTCGGCCAACATCTTTTCCTCTACTTCATTCCAATGGGTTTCTAACGGGCTGAATCCATCCCCCAACATTACCTGAGCTACTAGGAATAATGCGATCATTAAATAAAACCAGAATAGTATTGTTCTTGGATTTTGACGCTTCGGTGATAAAGGCGAAGGGCCTTCCGACTGTCTATTTTCCACAGTTTTGGTTTTAATGTAGTTTTGAAATGTACTTCATTGCTAATCAATGTATAAAAGATAGGGCTGCAAACGGAGGATTAAAATCACTCCTGGCTTTGATAAAAATCAATGGGTCGGCACTAGAGGTTATGTTGGAAGGAGTAGTAGTCTAAGCTATACAGCCGTTCATGTAAAGTGTTTACGTTTGAAGATGTAACAGAGATGAGTAAAACGATATTGGGAAGTGGGAAGTGGGAAAACTAGCCTAGCCCAACTGAGATTCCGCCCTGTCTAATCTGGCGTCAGCCAGGCAGGCTTCCGAATTCGCCATTCTGCCTTCACATGAAAAATGGCTGATGCTATACAGCGTCTGGTAAGTCATCAAAGTCCTGCGCCTGCACATCTTGTAATACCAGGTCTTTTATCGCTAAGATCATCGCCTTATTGGCTGCATGAATTTCCCGATTGACATTGAACAAGGTCGAGATTTCAACCTCCGTGAAGCGATTAAATGGTACCTGGCTATAGACTTTCTCTAGGTAAGCATTATAGTTTTTCTTGCTTTGTACCTTAAGGTCTGCCAAGCCTTCAAAGTGAATTTGCTGGTAGCTGGTTTGAAATAGATGATAAAGGGCCCTATACCAATCTTGTTGGTTATCTACTACAATAGTTACAAGTCGGAGTAAATCATCATTCACCGATTTAGAAAAAGCCAAAAAATTGTGACTAATATCCTTCAAGCTTTTAGCTGCGGACATGGCATAACGAATAGAATGGGTGAGCTGACGCAATTGAGCCGCTTCTTCTTGGTTTAGTTTTTGAGGTGGGATGGCAATAAAGAATTCCGTTATTTCTCCTTCCAACTCCTTGATAAGCTCGTATTGCGTAGTCGTGTTTGGTATAGGATCAATCTTAGTTTTAGTCTTATCTAAGAAATGAGTGTCTATCCCCAAGATAGTCGTATTCAATCGGAAAACACGCTCCAATAAATGCTCAATTTCTTCCTGCAAGGCCTTAATAGCGGCTTCTGGCACCTCGACCGGTACTTGGGTAATAAAGCGAGCTATTACTTGATTCTTTTTGTCAAACCGTTTCTCCAAGAAGCGAGCAAAAATGCCAAGGAAGGGGAAAAACAAGAAAACACCGGCCAAGTTAAAACTACTATGAAAGGCTACCAAGGTAAACAGGGGGTCTACCAAACCGAGGACCTCTGTTAAGAATCGCAGCAGCGGGAAAAGAAAAATCAGGGCTAAAATATCCACAATAAAATTGAAGAGAAAATGACTGAGGGCCACTCGTTTTTTAGCGGGCACTCCCTTTATTCCCCCTAGCACTACTGTAATAGTAGTACCAAGATCACTCCCAATGACCATAGCTGCAGCAGCCTCCAGAGACAAAATATCTGCATGGAGCGCACTCAGGGTAATCACCATCGCCGCAGAGCTACTTTGGATCACTGCAGTCAGTACAAAGCCGACAAGGAACAGCCAATGCGGGTCATAAGTAGCAAAGGGACTGATATCAAAGTGGTTGGCCAATTCGCTGATACTGGCCTTCATATAATCTAATCCGAGGAAAAGAAAGCCAACACCAATGAATAATTGGCCAAAAAGGTGGAGCCTTTTTTGTTGCGCAAAAAAGACCATACTCAAGCCTCCAATCGCGATAAAAGGAAGGGCAAAGCTCTCGATATTGAAGCTAAATCCGAAATAAGCAACAAGCCAGCCGGTGAGCGTGGTCCCCAAGTTGGAACCGATGACAATCCCAATAGCATTACGCAATTCGATAATGCCGGCTCCAACGAAAGCCAATACCATCAAACTTACGACCGAGCTACTCTGTAAAATGATGGTGATAAAAACGCCACTGAGGACGGCTTTGACCGGATGATTGGTATACTGTCGCAAAAACTTCTTGAAGGATCGGCCCGCCAATTCCTCTAAGCTATTTTCCATTAGCGCCATCGCTAACAAGAAAATACCCAGGCCTGCTAAAAATTCCCAACCATCAAATGAAGTAATCAAATCATCTTTACTTTATGTGATTTCTACATGCTTGTATGCTTCCTCCTCTGATTCCGGCACATCAATAAAGCTAAGATACAATATACCATTTTCATATTTGGCAGTAATCTTTTCATGACCAATTCCTTCTGCCAATTGAAATCTCCGCTCTATGAGATCAAAATCGTATTCTCGCAGCACATAGGTTGCTTTAGTCTGCTCCTCTTCTTTTCGCTTTGACGCTCGAATAATCAATTCATAATCTCTCACTTCAACTTCAATTTCTTCTTTGTTAAAGCCTGGTAAAACGACCTCCATTTCATAAATGGTGCCATTTTTTTTGATATTAACTTGGGGAGTTGAATCGGCCCAGCGAATGTCTAAGGCGCTACGGCCCATAAAATTTCTACGATCAGACAAAGGAGCCATTCGAGGTGCTCTACGACCTTCCCGGTAATCTTTGATATTTGGACGAATCATGATTTTTGGTTTTTGATTAAAAAAGGAATTTTAAAATTTAGCTTAGAGCATGTTTGGGCAACACCATTTGGGACTAAAACGTCCTTTTTTCCTCCAAAAGCATTACCCAAACATGCTTAATGAAAACCCTACCTAACTATCATAGTGGGTATACTATTATTGATGGATAGCAATTTTTCAGTGACACTTCCCATCAATAGACGCTCCACCGTAGAATGCCCTTTTGCACCCATAATGATAAAGTTGACGCCCTCCTGCTTAGCAAAGTTCAAGATATACCTTGCTAATCCTGGCGTTGTTTTTTCGATAAGTATCCTTGGGATCGATTGATCTTCTTCAGGCGCATAGGCATGGATAAAGTCTTCAAAAGCCTTTTCTCTATTTTCTGTGATTAGTTTTCTTAGTGATTTAGCACTTCTTCCCAAGTTGTAAAGGCTCAGGTTAGGCCATTCAAACACATGTAAACAGATAATTTCCACCTGGCTTTTCCACCTCTTTTTCAGTGCCAATGCAGTCTGAAAGGCTTGGATAGAATAAGGAGAAAAGTCTATCGGAACCAAGATTTTAGAAAGGTTAACCGCTGCATTTTCTGGTACAACTAAGGCCTTTGACCGAGCACTCCTTGCCAAGCTTTTCGCCAATATGCCATGCGAATCCCTATCTCCCTTTTGGCCAATAATGACAAGATCGGCCTCTTTTTCTTCCGCCGTTTGCAATACTTTTTTTAAGGGATTTCCATCAGTCGTCTCATAGGTGCAATGCACTCCTTCTTGCCTAAACTTTGGCGAGACCTTCTTCCCCAGGCGATCTAAAACGTTAGCTTTTATATCAAAATGACCGGCAATACTGGCATAAAATGCATCTAGTAACTGTGGCGCAGGGATTACATGTATGAAATGTAAGTTGGCCATTGGCAGTTGTGTCGAGAGATACTGCGTAAAGTCCAGCACGGTTTCATCCGTCTGTCCAAACTCAAATCCGACGACAGCTTGCTTGATAGCAAAAGGTGCTATAACAACTGGCTCGTTTACTTCAACCCTCTCTTTCATGACTAGACTGCTGTCTCTTATACACATCTCCGAGCCCACGAGACCGAGGCTGATCTCGTA
>CAJXUM010000755.1 GCA_913060855.1 uncultured Lewinella sp.
CTCGGAGATGTGTATAAGAGACAGCTTATAAATGGCTACTCCTCTGTTGATCACATCACAACAAACTTTTTCACCGTATTCCCGAGGCACTTCCGGGTCATAGGTCCAAGCTATCTCCCCTTTGCGGATATCAACGGCGAACACTTTGCTCCACGTCCCGGTAAAATACATCATGCCATTGGCGACGATTGGGGTGGCTTCTACCCCCCGTTTAGTGCCAAGATTGACGCTCCATGCTAAGCCCAGCTTGTCGATGTTTGATGGATTGATTTGATGCAGTGGGCTATGTCGATTCTCTTGGTAATTCCTTCCATAGGATAACCATTCTTCAGGCGTTTGATCGGCTTGTACTAAACTTTGATCATCTACTTCTTTCGTGGTTGGCTTCGAATCTGTTGAGCAAGTAGAGAAAAGGATGATACATAGGACAAGAAGTGTTTGTGTTGATCTGATTACCATTGTGCTGATGATTTGAATCTAAAATATTCCCCGACCCTCTGGGGCGTGGGACAATTGCTAGTATTGCAAGGGGCATTTCATGTGGGACGGCTTTACGCGATACCTCGACGACTTGCCTCGTTTATTTTTTCATATAAACGCTTACTGTATTGGTTACTGTGCCATGCGGAGCGCAACGGAGAATGGCACAGTAACGTCCAAGTGCATGAGGAATTCCAACAAAGGAGGAATTACTTCATGCACAAAGTTGTAGGCAGCCTTTATTTCTTCAAGCTATTTATTTCCCCAATTCCATATAGGAGGTATTTCCCTAATTTGTAGCGGACTATTGTTAATGGATAATTAGCTTTTTACTAATCATTCGATCTTCAAATTGCAGTTGTACCAAATACATACCTGGGGCCAATTGCGATACATCCAATTCCGTGTGATTACTAGGGTCTAGCTGCTGTCGCATGAGCTGCTTTCCTTGTAAATTGAATACGGTCATTCCTATTTTTGCTGCATTGATTGGATGATCAATGGCCAGGAAAACGGTATTGCGGGCTGGATTTGGATATAGCTTAATGTTATTGGCAGCAATTAAATCTCTAGTCGGTACCATATTGCCCGTCAAGCAAATTTCGAGCGTCCAGCTATTGAATACGCCGCCATCCAGGTCTAAGCCATCCGAAATGATTAGTTTCCAGTCGCCATTGGGATTTTCACCTATCACCTGAGCTAAAGAATCCTGAGGCGCGTAGATCGTGTTGTCATCGAATGGGCAAGTCGAGTCATTTAATGAGGAAGGCGACAAATCGTCAAAGCCAATATCAAAATTATGGAAAAATTCACATCTCCCTTCAAGTAGGGTAACAACTGTACCTTTAGGGCTTTCTAGTCGGAAGGTTAAATCACTCATAAATTCATGTCTTCCCTTAATATCCGTCAATCTTATTTTTTCCACTAGATCTGTATCGCTACCAAATGGAAAATTAATCGTAGAAGTATATTCTCCTGCATCAGGTGCCTCGATAATAATGGGCAAATCAACCGCATTGAGTGTAATGCAGCCTGAAAAGTCGTTACCTATGGTGGCAAAACTAGCTGTAGGAGACCACTCCCCAGCACCACAAGTATTTTTACCTCTCACTCGCCAGTAGTAAGTGGTTCCTTGTTCTAGCTTTCCTGGCAAATAAGTACCTCCTACATAGTTTGATGTGTCAGCAACAATATTCTGAAAATCACTGTCATCAGCTACCATAATATCATAGCTAGATGTATTGATGACTTCTGTCCAAAATAAAACCGGAGTTAAGGAGGCATCAACAGCGCCATTACTCGGTTCGACTAAACTAATAGCAGGAGGCACATCCTGTAAGATTTCGAAATATAGGAAGTATTGAGCCTGATCTGTACCAAAGTTGGCTTGCATCTCTATTTCATAATTACCGGTGGCCAAAACGCCTAAATTACCTAGCGTAAGCGTAGTACTTTCATTGGCTTGTAGGCTGGCTGAACCAAAGGTTGCTGTTACAGCACCAGGTTTATCTACCACACTGAGCGCTACATTCCCTGCCCCTGCTGTCAAATCGAAAACAAGTTCATTGACATCCGATGCACAAGTTGATAGGTAGATGTCATTAATAGCCAGAACATCGCAAGCTTCTTGGTATTTTCCCAAGAGCTTAGTCACTCCGGTTCCTTGCGGGTCTAGCCAATCTTTCAATCGCCTATCTTGTAATCCATCCCCTTCCCAAGATTTATGTAGCCAGCCATAAATGTCAGTTTGATCATCTGCGTCGCAATCAACTATGCTATATACCAAACCAGCAAATAATTGACCTACAACATAACCCTCTTGGTCAAATAATGGAGAACCAGAGGATCCTACTTCTGTAATGCCAAGATCCCAGTCTGGAACGATCAAAAAGTTACCATTTTCAACTGGATTAGCATTCCCATCACCTGCAAAGGTGGTAGCTTGACTTAGGAAGGAGATTCGCTTTTCCATGCTCCTTGGATGATGAATACCTACTACCTTGCTTGGCAGTTCATCTGTTCTATTCCAACCGGCAAAGAAAGCATTCGCATTATCAGGAACCCTATTGTCAAATTCAATCAAGCTAACATCGGTTTTTGGTGTTTTGGCTAGCAGTTGTGCGCCTATATTAAACACGACTAGATCGCCATCTCCATCCGCCTCACTTTCGGCACTCCCCAAATCACGACAGCTACTATTTTGGTAGTTCCAATAAGCGACAATGCTAGCGGCATTACCCGTAGAAATTTCACAGTGATTGGCCGTCAAGAAAAAAGGCCGGCAGTCCTGATTCGTATTATTAATCAAGACACCACTACACTGTCGAATTCCCTCGAGTGTGTACATGGCTACTCCCTGGATTTGATCTCGATAAGCTTCTATTTGAGGATAACCATCCGCCGCCCCGCAGGTGACATCAATATGACAAGCAGAAGTGGTCAACAAGCTATTGATGCCCATGAAGTCGTGATTGACCTCGCTAACAGTCAGTGCAAAATCATTGACTTCCGACCTGGGCAATTGTACCTCAATGATCACATCATCGCCCAAGACGATCGGCGTCCAAAGTCTCTCATGCGTTTTATTATCTGCACTGGTAAGCGGTCCTATCAGGTCCTTATAGTCAGCCGTATATAATATCAGTTTGGCATTGGGAGACATTTTAAATTGACTGAAGCCAAAATTGAGTGATTTAGCACCTGTGGAAAGAATCCGAAGGCGCCAGACGGCCATATCATTGTCGAGGTAATCCCAAGTTCCATCATTCTGATTATCATATTCAACCAGCAACTTATGGGCAAAATGGGGTAATTCTCCGGCCGCTCGATTTTTCATTTCTTCTGTCCGTAATTCTTCATTATTAATCTCTAACATGACCTTCTTATCTACTACAGACAAATCGGTGCTAATGGGGGAAGTAACTACTGTTTGTGCCCCGATAAATGGGCTTATAAAAAGGAAGAGGCACAAATAAAATGTAAAGTTTTTCATTACCGTTTTTTTCAGTGATATAGTTGGCCTAATTTCATGGAAAGAATTCGACAACTTTAACTAATAAGGTTCAAGAGAACTGATGGTATAGGACTGCGATTGGCTCACCGCTCCCTACTCGCTTAGATAAGGACTGTTCGTGTGGATCTGATTACCATTATTCTGATGATTTGTATAAGCGTTTTGCGGGAGTGGTTATTAACATTTTGTTGGTTCAAAAATCAATTATTCTCCAAAAATTCTTGCACGGCTTTATCCACAGCTTCAGGATTTTCAAAATAAAGTCCGTGAGAGGAGTTTTCGATACCAACCATTTCACTACGCGGCAGCAGTCGGTGCAATTCCTTTGAAATCTCTACAAGAAAGGTGGGAGAGCGGTCACCTACAAGTAACAGTACGGGAATGTCCAAGGATTGAATAGCTAATGGATCCAATGGCAAAAAACTCTCGTTCAGGGCCGTACCCCAAAGTTCCAACAGATTGTCCATCCAAGCTTTCTTTCCCTCTGGTGGCATTTGGGCCAATCGAAATTCATCACCCATTACTCCTTGGAGGAAATGTTCCAAACCCGCTTCATTCCTATCCGCCCGAAATGCTCGTGCAGCAGGTCTGAGATTATTTTCCAAGAATGCAGTTAAACTCTCTTGCCCCTTTTCCGAATTTTTGACTAGGGAAGCTACTGGGGGCTCGCCTAATACCAACGATCGTACCAGTTCGGGATGGTCCAAAGCCATGGTTAATGCCGTATACGCTCCGTAGGAACTGTCTCTTATACACATCTCCGAGCCCACGAGACCGAGGCTGATCTCG
>CAJXUM010000756.1 GCA_913060855.1 uncultured Lewinella sp.
CTCGGTCTCGTGGGCTCGGAGATGTGTATAAGAGACAGCAACACTTCCAGTAGGCACTACCAATCCTGATTATTTTAAAGGGAAAGTCGCCATTTTAATCAATGAAACGACCCAAAGTCAAGCAGAATATACCACGATGGCACTACGAGTGGCTCCCAAAACCAAGGTTATTGGCAGCACCACCGCTGCCGCGGATGGAAACGTATCAGAAATCATCCTCCCTGGAAGGATTCGAACCATGATTTCAGGCATCGGGGTGTATTATCCAGATGGTACCGAAACGCAAAGAATTGGCATTATTCCAGATGTTGAATTACATCCAACTATACGAGGCATTAGAGCCGGTAAAGATGAGTTACTGGAAAAAGCCCAGGATTGGATAAAGGAATAACCTTCCCTGACCATTCGAAGATCCTGTTGAAATGGCAGCGTTTTAGGTAAAAGAGGATGCCTCAAAGGCGTTCACTATTACCTAAAACGCTGGCACAACCATTACTAGACTTGTTCAGGTCTAACGGATTAGGATAGGCATGCACCATGACGCCTTTTTATTGATTTTTCCACGCTTCAAGTTTGGCTTTAATCTCTTCCACTTTTTCTCGATGGATTTCGGGTATAATCCCATTTTCCTCAAAATCTACAAAGTCAGCAACAAATCCATCTATGATCTTTTTTTCCGGCGTAAATGGAGCGTCATAGTATTTAGTGTAAACCTTTTCTGCCTTCTTATACTCCCCGAGAAATAACAAGCAGGGGGCATAGTTAGTAATAAGGTAAGGGTCCACCGGTTTTATCCTCATGGCTTTCTTCAAGGCTTTTTGAGCTATTTTGAATTCTCCCGTCATTAGGCCCGTCCACCCTAAGGAAGTAGTATGTTTGATAAAAGACAGCCGTAAGGATCGATCTTTCCTCATCTTCTTCTTGAGTAATCCAACTAGGACTAAGGACTTCTCAAATCTCATTTTCCCTTCTTCCAGCTCCTCTATTTCTTTATTCAAGTGCACGATATCAGGATAAGCCAATTCGCTTTGAGAGATTTCCATTGCTTTGATATGCTCAGAATATTGGATACCAGGCTCCAATGCTTCCAAACCGGTAAAAACTTGCTTGAGTCGACTTAGAGAACCATATGCCAATTTGTAATCCTCCATATCCCGCAAAAGCTGATACCTGAAAAATTCATGTATCCACTGCCATTCTTTCTTTCGGGTACTGGTAGAATCTAATTTAATTGCTTTTTGCCCCCAGAGAATGGCCTCATCTAACACGGCCAGAGCCTCGGCATAACGGCTTAGACCTTCCTGCTTCTTTGCAAGGTTATACTGGTTTATCGAGATCGCAAAGGAATAATCAACCGATGGGAGGAGTGCTTGTAGGTCCTTGAGTTGTTCGATTCTGATCAATAGATGCTCCGTTGATTTTGCGGCATTGTTCAATGATTCATAGGATGTTGATATTTTCAAATTGAGGGCAGCCATCTGTTCTAGATCATCAGGGCTTCCAGTCTGTTTAAATTGTTTTTCATGCATAGCCAAGCTCTTTGTATAATGCCCAATAGCTTCTTCATGCTGCCCCCAAGCAGACTTATAATTCGCCAAAGCATTCCTAGCCTCCTGCACTTTTCTAGTGATCTTTTTGTTACCCCTATCCCCCTTCAGCAGTATCCCATAATGCTCCAGGGCAATCTCAGCATATTTTACAACAAGGGTTGAATCCTTTAATTTTGCAAATCGCTGCACGCATATTTCGGACTCCTGTGCAATTTTTTCATGCACCAATGTCTCTTTGACCTCCTTCAGTGTATTTTGCCAGGCGGCGACGCTTTTTTCATGCTGAGTTGCAGAGGCTTTCAGGTTCCCTTGATCCTTTAAGATTTCACCAGCCCTACCATGTGCAAACGGGATAATTTGTTTGGCTACAAATTTGAATGGCCGGTTATTTCCAGGATTCGAAAAGTAATCGATAAGGGTTTGACACACTTCTACCCCTTTATCATATTGGTCAAGCGCCTGATACGATTCAGCAATCTTAATTTGTACTAGTCCGTACTCTAGATACGGATTTGGTTTACTAGGGAATACCTCCATCCCCTTCTTTGACCATGTTGATAATTCCTGACAAAGCTCAATGTGTTTCTTGTAATTACCAGCTTTACTATTGGCCACAATCAGATGATCCATGGCCGTTGAGATTTCATCTAACGCAAAGGGACTGCAATAAATCCCCTTAGGGAATTTGGCTTTTCGGAGGTCAAGTGCTTTCTCATACAATCGGATAGCAAGTGTATAATTGCCTTCTTTCATAGCTATTTCAGCTTGATCCTCCTGTGGTAAATTAGTCCATGTCCGCTGCCCAAAAGATTGATGACTGACAAAAAGGAAAAGGAATAGGTAAATGAATGTTGTCTTCACAGTTTTTGATTTGTAAGGTTGGTTCTCTGGCCATTTTTGTAGTCAGAGAAGGATAAGGTGTTATAAATATTTTTCAGCCTTGATGGTATACAAACAAGGGATAGGCAAAACAGCCCGTAGGACGGAAAGTCAGTGGTCAGTGTAGGTAGTCAGAGACTTGGTGTATTTACTGTGGCGACGGAATGGGAGTTGTGGATCTTAAATTTCCACTAGTATTCCTGCATCAAATAATGCTTCTGAATAGACTTTAGTGGGTTCAAAATGGTTGGGCGCGGGTTCCAACAAAACTTCTGTTCCATTTTGTTCTTCCTTTGCAACCACCATCAACCAGCTATTATCTACGCCTAAAGATATGTCAAGTTTTTTAACAAAACCCAATTTTTCGGTATAGAATTGTGGTAGAGAATGCCTTGGAGATAGGAAGAGGTGTAGCTTTTTAAGGGATCTACTCAGATACAGAGACAAAACATGATGTAGCAAAGTGATGAGCCTAGCAGCAGGCCTTTGGATTTTCAATCCTAACTCATTGATTGTGAAAACAGAAAAAGTCTATTAGATAATCAAGAAAACTGGCCTTCCAACCGCAAGAAAAATAAACAGTAAGCATCTAAAGGGTAGTTGTATTTATAAAGCAGCCTAACGCTAAAGAAATGAATCAAATTAAAGGTATTCCTGCCCTCGTTTTAATGCTTCTCGCACTCAGCAGTTGCGGGCCTAAAGCCCAAGAATTAACGGAAGCAATTCTTCCCGTCAATCCGTCTTACTTCATTCAAGAAAATTTGGTCCAAGACATCACCAAAGAAGTGCATAGGCTTTCGGTAGGCCCAAAGGCGGAATGTTATAAGATAGTCGTAAAATCCGTTCCACATGAACATCAAATGGGACCTTGGTGCCCCACCCACCTTGAAGACGGCAAAGAAAAAGGAGGCATCTGGTTTGAGAATGGAAAAGTATATGATGTAGATGGGCATTTTATTTCCAATATCGGAGAATTCTATTCCGATGCTAAATGGAAATTGTATAACGATGATGGTTCTATAAAAGTAACGCAAACGCAGGAGGAATGTGAAGGGGCCGCCAAACCTAATGTCGAGGAAATATATCACAATTATTGTGTAGAATGTCAACCTTCCTTTTACCATGACCATATCACGACTTACTATATTCCGGTAAATCCTGTTTATAGAAACAGAGCTACCAAAGTCAGGAGAGGCATCATGGGCTTGGCCTTTAATGGTGTCAATTTTGATCCGCCCGCCCCGACCGAGGCGATTTTGAAAGCACATACCTTGGCCCCTCTAGACGATTGTGGAGGACATGTCAATCCGCATACAGGTTATCACTATCATGCGGTTACGGGCTGTACCAAGGAAATTCCGCAAAACGATCAGCATGCCCCCATGATTGGATATGCCATTGATGGATTTGGGATTTATGCGCTATTGGATACAGCGGGGAATCCCCCAACTGGTTTAGATGCTTGCGGAGGCCATGAAGATGCGCTAAGAGGTTACCACTACCACGCAGGGGAGGCCGGTAGCAATCAAATATTACCTTGTTTAAATGGAGCGGCTGGTGAAATGATTGTTAGTCACTAATCATTTAGATATCCAGAAGACAGAAGCGACCTGCCTGGCTGCAAAGACAGGGAAAAGAGATTGCCAAGGTGTGTCTTTTTGGTCCAGTAGCATGATTAGGATACAGTATGACAACCAGAAACCTTATTGGGCGGCCAATAACTCGAAAGGATATTCTTGTACGTCACGAGAATTGGTCCCGACGTATAACATAAAATCTCCTGGTTCGGACTCCCACTTTTTATTCTGTCTCTTATACACATCTCCGAGCCCACGAGACCGAGGCTGATCTC
>CAJXUM010000757.1 GCA_913060855.1 uncultured Lewinella sp.
AGATCAGCCTCGGTCTCGTGGGCTCGGAGATGTGTATAAGAGACAGATGTCAAATGGCATATTCACACCTTGAGCCAACGTACTAGTGGCAAAACATAATTTGGCAAACCTTTTTGTTATAAAATCCTCTACCAATAACCTTGCCTCAAGAGGAATTGAGCCGTGATGGATCACCACACCCTTCCTCATTAAAAAAACCATTCTAGATTGATGCTCATTATTATCGGCACCAATCATTGATGATATTTTATCAATGATCGAAACGGCTTCAGCATCATTAATATCTTGCAACTTATCAACATACCTAGCAAAGCCATCTAAGAACTTGCCGTTATATATGGATCTTTTGGACACATATACAAGAACAGCTTTCTCGCCATCAAGAGCAAAATCTTCAAACCTCCCTCTAAAATCAACGCAGTTTTGTATGTGATGGCCGTTGCTGACATGTGGCGAGAAATAATAATATTTTTTATTCTGACTATGCTTATGTACAAAAATCTTACCAACCGCTGCCTGCCTGTAAGATTTAGAAAACCCATCTTCCTCAGGAAAGCGATGCTTCCTAAATTGTGCCTCAGGGTTTTCTATGAATGGGTGAGCAAAAAAAAGTTTGGCGTTTGGAAATTTCCTCTCAACCCTCCTAACAAGGACATCAAAATGAATCCCTCTTCTACCCTCATCAGAAACCTGAGCTTCATCGAAAAAGAAAAAATCCACATCAACACCAAATGAATCCAAAAATAATTCTCTAGCACGCTCCGGAGTTAAAATGAATATTTTTCTTGGCGACCTATTTTTAAAAACATCATCAACATGAGAAAGAATCATTACATTTTTATCATTATAAAACCGCCTCCTCATCAACTTCACATACTCTGCAATCAAAGCCCTAGTTGGAACAACAACAACCGCATTACCGCGAATACCAGCAATGTAATCTCTAATTGAATAAGATTTTCCCGCACTTGTTGGCGCCGAAATTGATACAAACCGGCTATCATCAATAGCCCTTCTCATACTAGCCTGAACAGGAGTAAGAACAACTCCGTAATCCTCTTTATGTCTGACACCAAACTCGGACATTAGCAATGAATATAGATTTGATGGTTCTTGGTTTTTGTAAAATAATCCTAAAGCAGAAAGAACCCTTTCTTCGTAGAAAAAAAATTCTTCAGGATGAAAAACTTTGTAATAGCTTAGAGCCTCAAGGGCCGACTCATTTACTGGACCATCACGATGAAGCTCCTCCAGTATTTCCGACAATCCCTGATGCGGATTAACCGAGCCAACTATATCACCTATACTCAATGCTCCACTCCTACCAAGTAAAACACTTTGAATTCATTAACATCAAAAGTCTTAGTAAGTTTACCCACAGCATTAATCATTATTTGCAATGGGTTTTTGGTGTTCATTGAGAAAGCAAAAACGAGCCCAAATTCATCATGGTCCAGGTTATCCATTGCGGCTTCTGAAACCATATTTTCAAGATGCACCGCATCCCTCCGATGCTTTCTTTCTGCAACAAAACCCTCAACCTGATTCATTGCGCTTGCATAAGCACTACCAGATGATTTAAATTTTGCCTCACCAAAATTAATATAGTTTTGGCCGCACACAGTATGAAAGTCATAACCCTCATTACCACTCAACTGAGGCTTCCATAATTCAGCGAGAGGGACAATATAATGAGAAAAAATTTCATTTAAGCCCTTTGCAGACCCCATTGAAACAACAAGCTCGCCAAGCTCTTTCCCAATCCCCTCTTCATCATTCGCATTATTAAATATATCTACAAGCTTATTCGCCGTTTGCGCTGCAGTGTCTCTATACGCTCTCTGCGCTCTGCGATCCAATGCATTAATCCAGCTTGAATCCTGAACCACTGACGCTAGATGAAAGGCAACTTTATGCAAGTCATCAACTGATACCTTGCAGATTTTTATTTTTTCTGAGTCAAACAAACCTTCTACCTTAACGAAACTTAGCCCAATTTCGTCGCCATCACTTCCCGCATCAGCATTTACAGTCATAATTTTCCTATTATTTTTCATCACTGAGAAAGGAGGCAACGGAACATTGGGGTCAGATCTTTCCCCGTGTCTCACTTTCATACCCAGCTTATTCACTAAACAACTGATTAATCTCTTCAGCGACAAGAGCCAGTGTGCCTACTGATGAGTCTGATAGACCACCATCTCCATGAGCCAGGTGGTTCCTGACATGCCGCCCTGCATGGAGCCTGCTACGTGCAACCTCCATATCACGTAACTCCTGTCGAACTTGCTCCTCAGTTGGAACAGGAAAAGGCACCCCTTCCTTCGTCACAACCCCCTTTTGGATCATTTCAAATACCATTCTGTCGCTGACTCTGGACTCGGCCAGAGACCACGATGAAGTATATCCCTCGTCTGTTACCCAACCATGTTTTAGTGCCAAGTCCATATATCCCTGAAGGTTTCTCGGTTTTTTATCCGTTATCCCTTCTTTTTCTATCTCATATTTCTCGATTAAAGCCTTCTCTAGGGCGGTATACGCGATAGTCTCAGATGCCTGATGAAGTCTGTAGGCGAAAAATGAATAAAGAGCAATATTCTTTGCATTCTCGAATAGCTGCTTAACGTCTCTTGGCACCTTTTTGCTCAAAAAGACTGCATCTATATACGCATGCCAATCATCAAGTGGAATATGGCTATTTCTAGGATCAGGGATTAGGACTTTATCCAAGGTTTTCAGTCGATCCTCAGGGTTTAGTTCGCACAAACTTTGCCTCCACCAATATTTATATCGAAAGCACCAAGGTCAGGTCTTACCCCGTGCGCCGACGGCTCAGCACTTCACCGCTCCCCGGCACTTTGGAAATCCACTACATCCCCAAAACTGCTGCCCCGCATGCTTCCCCGAGCGAGCTTTGCGCAGCACCATCACTTCACCACACTGATGACAAGCAGGCGCAACGGGTTGAGCAGCGACTTCGGCACCAGTGAGAGCCTCTATCGGTTTACCTACTTGTCGCTCGATCTGGCTATCTGCCCTTTCCTGCTCACTGACTGTTACTTCAACGCCCTGCCCTTCAACCTGTTGCGGCTTCTCCAGGGACGAGCCCTGCTGCACAGGAAAAAGCACCGCCTCAACCTGCTGACGAATATCGGCCACCCCATACCCCCTGGCCGCCCTGATTCTTAGCAGCGGTAACCCAGGCGATTTACAAGCTTGTTCCAGAAAGGCATCCCGCTTCTGCCGTTTGGCCGAACCGTGGCTGGCATCATCCAGCTCAATGGCCAGTTTTACGGCACAGTCTTGCGGGTCGCAGAGGGGGAAATCGAGGTGTTTGGCGGAAATCTTGTTGAAGGCTTGTTGCCAGTTGGATCGGTTGAGGCCTTTCTGGGGAGCAAGCACATCCGCCACGCGGACTTTGGAGAAGATGAGGGCCTTGTCGCCCACGGCTTGAGTGAGCACGCCGTAGAAGGAGCGTTCGGCTTTGGAAAGCAGATAGGGTTTGCGACGATAGCCGAAAGCAGACGCTCCGCCGCCGGCCCGTTTCTGTTGGGCCAGGATCAGCATGACGCCAATGGCAATAACCAGTAAAACGCCTAATTCCAAGGGCTTCTCCCCCGTTTAGCCGTAAACGGGGGTGACCATACTGAATATGGTGATAACCAGACTGGCATCCTTTCCCCTGAGTCATATTACAAGCCGTGCCATCCTGGCCACCCGCGGTTATTGATATCGTGTTATTTGCGATTACTTTGAATGTACACAATCTTTAGGCGCAAAGAAATGAATAGGCTTCAGGAGGCTTGCTTTGCAGGAGAGAGAACGCAGAGGCCTCCCTTTAGTGGCGCCGCGACAAATAGAAAAAGGCGCCCAGCCTGGTGGCGAAAGCGCCATTGGGAGTTACGCTTCGAATCGTTTTAGCCGCCGCAGCAGCGCATGGTTTTCCCGGCGTAGCGCCTGCACTTCATCGAGCAATTCCAGGGCCAGTGCTACGCCCTCCCAGTTGATCTCCAGGTCCCGCCGCAAGCGGGTGGCGCGGGCGATTTCGGCGAGCACGGCATCGTCAAACTGCCATTCGCTGGCCTGCCTATCCTGGGGCTCGATAATGCCGAGGCTGACGATGTCGATGAGATCCTGCTCTGATATCTGCACCCGTTGGCAAATGTCGTTACTGCATACCGTGATTCTTAATTGAGAGGCCATAATTACCGTCTCCATTGTGCACGTGCTGTCTCTTATACACATCTGACGCTGCCGACGAAGAGGATAGT
>CAJXUM010000758.1 GCA_913060855.1 uncultured Lewinella sp.
ACTATCCTCTTCGTCGGCAGCGTCAGATGTGTATAAGAGACAGTATTAGTACAGGTATTATTCTTTTGAGTAGTTTTACGCTGCAATTTTCATATCGTTCTTTTCTAAAGGGAAAAGAGCAATTGTACAAAGGTTTATTATTGACTTCTCTTGGTTTGGGATTACTATTTGTAGTGATGCAATACCAAGGGTGGTTGGGCATGATGGAGATGGGAGTTCCATTGAAGACTAATCCTTCAGGAGACTTCATATATGTCATCTCGGCCGTGCATGCTGCTCACGTAATTGGTGGGATAGCGGCACTAGTGATAGCGATATTACATGCTTTCACCTTGAAATTCAAGGTGACGCCAGCTAGAAAACTGCGATTCGAGCTTACTTTTATCTACTGGCATTTTGTAGGATTTTTATGGTTGTATTTGATCGTTTTCTTTTCGATCCAATAGTAATCATGCAAGTATAAACAACAAACAAAATATTCTTTACTGATGGCAACAACTGATACAGTAGTTGAGCACGAAGTTCACGACGAAAAGGAACTGTGGTCCGGAGCCAATGCGCCCTTCAAGGCAAGTTATGGTAAATTGATGATGTGGTACTTCCTGTTGTCAGATGCTTTTACCTTTGCTGGCTTTTTGATCGCTTATGGATCACTACGGTTTAGTAGTCCAACTTGGCCGGTACCTGACTTTGTTTTCAAAACACACCCGTTTGGCGATAGCGAATTGCCGCTGATTTTCGTAACGGTGATGTCTTTCTTATTGATCATTAGCTCTGTTACCATGGTAAGGGGTGTTCAGGAAGGACAACGCAATAATACGAGAGGAGTTGTTTTTTGGATGCTATTGACAGTATTCGGTGGAATCGGTTTCTTAAGTTGCCAAGCTTGGGAATGGAATAACCTTATCGGTACGGAGCATATGACAGTTACTCGTAATCCTTTTGGAACGCACACGGAAGCGGGTGTTTACCTCAATGAGGACGGTACTGAGTCTAGCGAAGTATTTGAAGCTGGAGCCAGTTTCTTGATTCATAAGGCTGGAGGGCATGGACACGGTGATGATCATGGAGATGCGGGGCATGGAGATGCGGCAGATGATCACAGTGGTGGGCACGATGATGGCCATGGAGCAGCAGATGCCACAGCAGCAGGAGACTTCAAAGGACATGTTGTTGATCAAGAAGGTTTCTTACACAGAAAATATAAGGTGACTGAAGGTGCCAATGCCGGCGTCGTGAAGGTTGAAGAATTTGGTCCAAAAGCATTTGGAGCACTCTTTTTCTTTATCACTGGATTCCACGGATTCCACGTATTATCTGGGGTAGTATTTTTGATTATCATTATGCTTAATGCAGGTAGTGGGTTGTATGTAGAGCGGGACAATGGGCATGAAATGGTAGAGAAGATTGGGTTGTACTGGCACTTTGTAGATTTGGTATGGGTGTTTGTATTCCTAGTATTTTATTTGCTGTAATAATTTTGAAACTGCTTTAAATCCGATATAAATGGGACATTTAAGCTACGAAGAATCAAAGAAAAAAGTCTTTCAAGGACTAATCTTACTAGGTGCAGTTACCCTCATAGAAGTAGGATTATCTCTATTTGGAAAAGGATATATTATTAGTGGAGTGGAGAACTATTCTTGGGTAGCCTATGTGGTAGGCCTTGGATTGATAGTCTTGTCACTGTATAAAGCCTATTTCATTATATACGATTTCATGCACATGCGGTATGAAGTGAAGGGCTTAGCCCTTAGTGTATTGCTTCCGACCCTATTGTTAGTATGGGCGATCATCGCTTTCTTTCAAGAAGGAGGATCCTGGAAAAGCCGAAGGGATCAAATTAAAGAAAAGAATGCAGAACCCGCTCAAAAACAAGGGATGTTGCCCGATGATGTTTATCGGATAGATAATCTCGGATAGCAAAAAAGGCGAGCACTGAAAAGTCTCGCCTTTTTTTTTGGACTATTGGCAACTACCGGAATATGAAGATAGGATGACAAAAGTCCTTTAACCAATTCTCTTTTCTACTGTTGTTCAGTGTATAAAGTCTAATAAAGTACTTACTATGCGTAGAATACTTCAATTTGCGGCACTTTTCTTACTCCTAATTGGCTTACCAGCGGGCTCGTGGTATTATCTACAACGTGGATTGGATTACCGGCTGGAGACGCTCGGGCAATTGGGGGATCACGGGGCATTTAAATTGAAGACTAGCCATACGCCAATAGCGGAAGGAGGAACCGTTCGTGTGATCAACTTCCTATCAGCCAATAATACCCAAGTACAAGGAACACTGCTTTCAAAGCTGTACGAACAGTTCGATAAGCGAGAAGATTTCGAATTGATCACTTTTGTCGATACCACCGTATTTGCAGATGTTGCCAGCTTTAGGACTACCTATCAATTAGAAGAGGAACCACAATGTAGCTTCCCTCATTTGGAGGCTGGAGAATGGCAAACGTTTGTATCTACCCATGAGCCCGATGCTAAGGCGGAGGTGCCTTATTTGGCTTTGGTGGATATAGAAGGGAATATTCGAAATTTCTATGAGCAGGAAGACGGGGAAGCGGTAAAACAACTGGTAGAACACATTGCCTTTTTGTTACCTATCAAAAAGAGAGAAAAAGCAGAATTGAGAAGAGAAACTGAAAAATAAATGGAAACGAATTTACCATTAGCAAAAAAACTAAATATAGCGGCCTGGATTGTTACGGCAGTCGTACTACTACTAGTAGGCATGATGCGCCGTGTCAAAATCAGTTTGCCGGAAGGTTGGGACTTTAGTTTCCTTCCACCCTTTCATGCCAGCGTCAACGCCTTAACAGCGGTCGTCTTAGTGCTGGCTTTCTACTTCATTAAGCAGAAAAATATAGCAGCGCATCGAAAGGCGATCTATGTAGCGATGGGCTTATCGGTTTTGTTTTTACTTTCCTATGTAGCCTATCATTTTACAAGTCCTGAGATCAAATTTGGAGATGCGAACCTCGACGGATTGGTAGACGCAGCGGAAGCAGCGGCGGTAGGGGGGAGCCGAACTTTCTATTTGATCCTGCTCATTACACATATTACCTTGGCAGGCTTGATTTTACCCTTTATCCTATTTACCTTTATAAGAGCCTACACCGGACAAATTGAACGGCATCGAAAAATGGCGAAATGGGTATTTCCATTGTGGTTATATGTAGCTATTACTGGTCCTATCTGTTACTATATGTTGATGCCTTACTACCCCTAGCAACAATCGAAGCAATAGACTAGCAAGAGCGACCTAATTTTCTAAAGCGTTGTGACAAAAACAAAAGACATGAAACAGATCATTCGCATAATTCCCATTTTCTTACTCACCCTTAGCTTACAATTTACCAGTGTTTCTACTGTAGAGGCGCAGTGCCCGATGTGCCGTATGTCGGCAGAAAGTAACCTGAAAAATGGTGGCTCTAGTGGACAGGGACTCAATAACGGGATTTTATACATGTTGATTACACCTTATCTACTGGTTGGAGTAGTGGGATATATTTGGTGGAGAAATCGCCGAAAGGAAGGAGAAGAAGAGGATTTGATCTTAGTAGATTAAGCATATAGCCTATTTGTTTTAGCGGGGATTTACCAGCTAGAAGCAAGTAGGTGAAAAAGAAAAGCCTGCCGGAAATTCCGACAGGCTTTTTTTCTTTTTAGGCAGCTCAGGTTTCTTATTGTAGAATATAGCCGAGCGTAAGGAGACTGATAGTAGGGAAAATTCCATCTCCGAAAACATCAGAATCACCAAAATCACCAGTTACGATACCGTAGGCAGGTCCGATGTTTACCTCAACTGTAAATTTCTCAGAGAATACCCACTGGTAACCGATTACTCCACCAATTGTAATTAGTGTGTAATTGTCAATCAGGTCACTGTTGGTACCAATAAAGCCAATATTGGCAATAGGACCTGCGTACAAGCCTTTTGGCCGATCATTGTCAGATAGGTAAAAGCGGTATTCTGCTCCTACCCCAAATCCTGTGTAACGGATACCAATCAGTCCTCTTGAATAGAAATTACCCTTAAGGTAAAGAGATGTTTTGTCTGTTAGAAAGGTCTCATACCCTCCGTTCAAACTTCCAAAAGCTAATCCAATTGGATTAACCTTCACTACGTTTTGAGCGCTTAGATTGTTCGCCAGAAAAAACAACATAAAAAATGCGGCGAAACCTAGAAACTTGGTTTTCATAAATGAGGATTTAGGTTATATAAATGTAATAAAAAGAAAGTTTTACGGATTCGTAAAAA
>CAJXUM010000759.1 GCA_913060855.1 uncultured Lewinella sp.
CGTCGGCAGCGTCAGATGTGTATAAGAGACAGGTGTATCCAGCATTAAAGCTTCTTCAGACTCCACCAGGGTTTCAAAACGTTCCGGAGTCAAAGGAATGCTTCCTGTTTCCAAAACTGCTTCAAAACTTTCATAACCCGCCTTATTCATCATGGCATTCTTGGCAAAGTATTGAGGAGCTGGAGTCAAACCCGCAGTCACCTCTTGGATAAACTCTTCTCTGCTCATATCGGCTCTAAGAGCGTAGTTAGTTTTCTTTTGTTCACCCAGATAGCCCCAAGTTTCTTTACTCAAGTTCTTACCACAAGAAGATCCCGCTCCATGGGCCGGGTATACGATAATATCATCTGCCAAAGGCATGATTTTGTTGCGGAGGCTGTCAAATAAGAAACCCGCCAAATCCTCTTTCGTCAATTCTCCTTGCTTGATCGCTAGATCAGGTCTTCCTACATCTCCCAAGAAAAGGGTATCGCCTGTAAATAGGGCATAATCCTCTCCTTCTTCATCCTTTAGTAAATAAGTGGTACTTTCTAAGGTATGACCTGGCGTGTGTAAGACTTTGATGGTCAAATCACCAACGGTCAGGACTTCTCCATCCTTCGCCTGATGAATATCATAATGCGTATTTGCCATCGGGCCGTATACGATTGTTGCGCCTGTTTTCTTGGCCAAATCCAGATGCCCCGAAACAAAGTCTGCATGAAAATGCGTTTCAAAAATATATTTCAATGTCGCCCCTTCTTTGGCTAATTTGTCCAAATAAGGTTGCGTCTCTCTCAATGGGTCAATGATGACCGCCTCTCCATTACTTTCAATATAATAGGCAGCTTCTGCCAAACATCCGGTATAAATTTGTTCTACTTTCATTATAATTCAACTTAAATTAGATTCACAATTTGATTACAAACAACCCTACAAAGAAAAGACATTTTAACCAATGATTTAGTGATGTGCATCACATTAACCTCATCAATGAGGAAGTCGATCTCGGACTATGCCATAAGTAAAAGTACCCAAGGTAGCACTTAATATAACTAAACCGAAAATCCAAAAACCATGCCCCAACATAACAAACATCGGTCCTGGACAAGCCCCCATTAGCGCCCAACCCAATCCGAAAATCGAACCGGCCATCAAATGGCGCGATACTCGCAATGGCATCGGTGTATAACTAACAAAAGTATCTCGCAAAGTCTTCACTTTAAACCGCTTCATCAGCGCTATAATCAAGGCACCGACCACAACAGCCGTCCCAATAATTCCATACATATGAAAGCTCTCAAAACGAAACATTTCATGAATTCGAAACCAGGAAATCGCCTCCGATTTAGTCATCACGATTCCAAAGAGAATACCTACTGAAAAAAAACTAATCAATCTCATTTCATTACAATTTAATATCAACCATTATTACAAAAACATGAGCTTTCGCTGTCACCTCTTCACCTCTTCCTCTTTCCTCCTGATTCGTTCCTCGACCCGATGAATCGGATCGCTACGGGATGGGGTTCACGCCCTTGCGGACTAAAACAACAAAGGCATAATCAACCAAGTCATGGCCAGTCCTCCAATAAAGAACCCAATCACCGTAATCAAGGAAGGGAGTTGCAAATGTGAAAGGCCAGTAATCGCATGACCAGAAGTACAGCCTTGCCCATAGCGAGCTCCAAAGCCAACCAGGAAGCCACCAATAATCGTCAAAATAATCCCTTTAGGGTTACTGAAATTGAAAATTTCAACCGGCAAAAAACCGCCACCTTGTGGATAAGCCATGCCAAAATCTTGCTGAAGGTGATCGATGGTAGCGGCCGAAATGGCCACATCTGGGCCGGCTAAGAAGGTAGAGGCAATAAAACCGCCACCAATGGCCCCAGCTACAAACGCCAATCGCCAATAGTCATTATTCAAATCCGAACGGAAAAATTCATATTTCTTCCCTGCACCAGCGATGGTACACATGTTTTTAAAGGCGGTAGAAACACCAAAACTTCGCCCCAAATAAGTCATCATAAAAAGGATACCAGCAATTGCTAGTCCAGAAACAGACCAATGCCAGGCACCACTCAGAAGGTTTATCCATCCTTGAGGATAGCTTACTAATTCCATCACAATCTTAAATTTTTAATGTTGAATAAGTCTCTAATACTAGTCGATAGGGTTTATCGAATGGCCAAGTACCAGAGCGATGAGCCGCCCAGTCCCAACCTACGTTTAACTACCAGGAGAAGAAGTCTCCAAAAAAGAGCTAATCTCTATTTCATTTTCAATACCCTTAACACGCCCAAGCGTAACAATAGCACCCAGGGCAAGCCATGAAAAAGCAAGTCGGCTACATCCATTAGCTGCATCCCCGTCCCGCCTCCCAAAACCCATCGCAGTTTACCTAAAACGTGCGGCTCGGGAAAAAAGGGCGCCAGGCCTAAGGTTAGACAAGCCAAGATTACCAACTTACCATCATTGATTACTTTCATTCCTATTTTTTTGGTAGTATACTACAAAGGTAGGATAGTGGAGTAGATTAGTATGTGATTTATATCACAGGAGAGAAAAAGGGATACCCTGGTCAGATTCGAACTGACATTTCCGGAGTCAAATTCCGACGTACTGCCTTTATACGACAGGGTAACTTAGAAGAGAGAAGACAGATCGCTACGCTGTCAGAGGAGAGAAGAGAGACCGGCAGACCGCCGTGCTGCCTTGATGGTCTGTCCTCTCGCTTCTGTCCTCTGACTTCTGATTTCCAGCAAGCATAGAACGACTTGAACGCTCATCTCCCGATTCGTACTCGGGTGTTTTTCCAATTAAACTATACGCTTATGTGGGAGCCGCACTGCTACATTCTGCGGCTCCTCCTTAGTCAAGGCGACGGGAATCGAACCCGCAAGCGTCATACGACGCGCCAGTGTCACAAACTGGTACAGCAAAACCAATAGCTGACTCGCCTGGGGTAAGGACAGAAGGATTCGAACCTCCAACCGGCACCCTGTAACGATGCTGCTCTGCCATTGAGCTATATCCTTATTGAAACTTATCCAACCCTTCTGGAAGAAATTTAAAGCCATGTCCTCCCAATCGACTATCGACTTTGAACCGACAACTTTACCCCTTACACCTTGTCTAGGCGGCTGGATTTGAACCAGCATCTACACGGCTCCAAACCGCGCGCTTTGCGCTTATTAAGCTACACCTAGGTTTTTTAGAGGAGAGAGGAGAGATCGCTTTGCTATCAGAAGAGAGATTCCTGCGCTTCTCTGATGTCTCGCCTCTGTTCTCTGTCTTCTCGCTTCTAAAAAAAAAGCCCCACAGGAACAATCCCATGAGGCTTTTTTAGCTTTCGCTAATATAATTATCCAGACACATACGTTTGGATACCCCATAGGATAGGCGGCCGCACTGGGCGGGGAGCTTGAGGTACCTGTATATGTATTGTATTTTTCATACCCCTATAACTTCAGTCTCTCAGGATTGGTTCCCGAGCCTGAAAAAAATTGTTGCGGAAGTTAGAAATAATGTATTTTGGTGGCTTGAAAAGAGCTGTTAATAGTAGGTGACTCAGCAAGACTTCAGAAGTTTTCCCAGTCACGCCAGAGGAAACTTCTGAAGTCTAAGTCAAAGCCATCGGATGTCCGAGACGAGCTCTGCTTGTGGCCTACATCAAATGACAATACAATTAAGTAACCCGATTAGGACTAAGTCATAAATACCGGTCTATGATTATACAATTCGGACTCTCGTTGGATGATATCACTTTCCCATTGCCTACCTCTACTACCGGAGGCTACACTACCTTGGGGCCTAAGAATCTCCTATACACCTTGGAGTCGCACATGGGACTGAGTGGTCACCCCAACGATAATGACTACCTCCGAATTGAGCAATACAGACAAGCATTATTGGCGTATTTACAAGAAGAGAACGAGACTTTCTATCTTTCTTCCTTTGCAGCCGATCAATTTGCGACCGCCGCAGAATTGTTGTCTAGGCGAGATGAGCTGCTCCTAGCGGGATGGGATTTTAAGGGGCAAGATAAGATGCCAGGACGCTTGCATACCCTGGGAGCAATCGAACAGCTACTAAAAGGTAAAAACGCGGAATACCCAGCGCTCACCTTAGCTTCTGGTTATGCCGATCGATGGCATGCGGTTTTGCAACAAATCGATCAATTACATCATCCCATCCAAGCCGTGCGACTTACGGAGCCGATGCGACTCCTCCCCTATTACTTACCTGTCTCTTATACACATCTGACGCTGCCGACGAAGAGGATAG
>CAJXUM010000760.1 GCA_913060855.1 uncultured Lewinella sp.
TATCCTCTTCGTCGGCAGCGTCAGATGTATATAAGAGACAGGTCCTGTAGCAATCCAGCAATAAAAGAACCGCAGCCGCTTGATTTATCCAGCTTATCTGGGGAAACTTATTGGAAGGCCTTAAGAACCGAATTCCCCATGCCGGCCGGTGAGGCCTACTTCAATACAGGGACCATGGGCGCTCAGCCGACCCGAGTGCTGAATGCCGTTTTGGACAATATGCGGAATAATGCCCAAAACATTGCTCAATGCGACTATCAGGGAAATGGCCCCTTATTATTGCAGGGATACGAAGGATTTAATGGACTGCGAACGAAAATTGCCCAACTCATCCATGCCAACGACTTTAAAGAAATTGCGTTGATCCAGAATGCCACCATGGGCATGAATTACATCTCGAATGGCTTGGACTTCCAGCCTGGTGATGAGTTTATTAATACTGACCAAGAGCATGGCGGTGGTTTCGGTGGCTGGCGTATGGCCGCAAAACGCTACGGTCTGGCGTATAAAGAAGCGCATATTCCTATCCCAGCCAATGATCCGCAAGAGATTTTTGACAATATTTTTGCTTTGGTTACGCCAAAAACGAAGGTCATTGCTGTGCCCCATATCCTTTCCACCTACGGGGTGGTATTGCCCGTCAAGCAAATTTGTCAAGAAGCCAGAAAGCGAGGCATTTTTACCGTTGTTGACGGTGCGCAAGGGGTCGGCCATGTACCCGTAGATGTGCAGGATATCGGCTGCGATGCCTATTATTCTAGCCTGCATAAATGGTTGTTGGCACCAGCTGGAAACGGCATTCTATATATCCGCAATGAGGTCGTCGGGGATATTTGGACAGTAGCAGCCAGCTACCAATGGGAAAATGAGGAAGATCATGGATTGCGATTGACGCAACGCGGTACGGGGAATGTTTCCCTCATTGTTGGCCTGGAAGCAGCGGTGGACTTTCACAATGAAGTTGGGTCGGAAAAAGTGATCCAGAGGATCAAAGAGTTGGGAGACTACCTCAGAGCCGGCCTGCAAGAAATCAGCAAGGTGAAAATCGTGTCCTCCGTACATCCCGACATGTGCGCAGGAATTACCACCTATTTGGTAGAGGGCATGGAACCGGTGGAGGTGCAAAATGAAATGTGGAAGCGCTATAAATTACAGCCTCGGGCGGCAGGCAAAAACGGCCTACGCCAAAGCACGCATATTTACAATCAGAAGGAGGAGATTGACAAAGCGCTGGAGGTCATCAGAAGCGTTTAGGCGATTCAAGTGCGGAAATGAGTTCTGAGACGGTAGTACTCTTTTGAAATTTGGCGTTCGCTTTTGGCGTCAAAGCGTGTCTCTATTTTGGTGAAACGAGTTTTTTTTTGAAGGGCATATCTCGAAGATACGGCCAATAAAAGTAACGAAGTGTCAATAAAATAGCGGTTGCATTAAGCCCAAAGGGTGGACGCCAAACAGGCACTAACGCAGCATAGAACAAAATTTTCCGCTCAAAGGCAATTGAGGTCTGATCAAACATGTTCATGCAACAATACCCCAAAGTAGATGTCATTATGCATAAATAATGCAATATGAAAAGAATAATAGGGGTAGTCATGCTGATCCTAATAAGTAGCATTGCTTATGGTCAAGGTAATTTTGCGAAAATTGAAACCAATAAGGTTTTGTGTGTTTTTAATTTTCTTGAAACCAGCAGCAATCAAACACGCGCATCAAGCTCCTACAGAAATTATATTCTTAGTGCCCTAGGAGAAGATGAGAAATTTAACGCCCTAGTTAATTCATATGCCAAATTAGACCTAAGCTACGCTTCTAAGCGGCCGGAATATCCGGATAATAGACACGTCCGTTTAAACACCAAGGACTTAATTTGGATGGCAGCCTCTAATGCGAAAAGTATGGATGATTTAAGTGAGCGAATAATTGGCTATTTACCACATAGTACCCATAACAAGCTAATAGATATTTTTAAACAGATTGAACCTTACTATGATAGCCTAACATGGGATAAAGAGCAAGAAAACATTCACCGTATTGAGGAACAATTATCAAAGTATAAGGAACAAATAGATTATTTATACCAAAAAATAAGTCAGTTTTACCATACGCAATGGAATACCAATGTGCCATTTAAGGTGATGCTTTATCCCATTCCCTTGAAATCAGGATAATGAATGGGAAGCAGAACAAAAGAGCAAGCACTCCCTATTTTTAGAGATTAGCCGCAGATAGAAGTCATTCCCTATTAGAATGGGAGGCGTTGAAAGTGCACGCATGCGGTCACTTGCTAAAGAGTAGGATGAAAGGAAATAATAGGCATTAATCCATCCCAGGGCTCAAAAAGTGCTCCAGATCCTTGTGATCAAGAAAAAGGTTCCACGGCGCGCTACAAGAAATATCTTGCATACAGGTTAAAAAACTCAAAACATCATATGTATCACCTACGAATCACCCTAAGAAGTTTTTTAAGACGCAAATTTTCTTCTCTGATTAATGTCATTGGCCTGACCGTAGGACTGACCTGTGCCTTCTTCATCTGCTTGTGGGTACAAGATGAGTTCTCCATCGATAAGTTTCACGAAAAAGATGATCGACTTTACCAGGTGATGTCATTACAAACCTTCGCTAGTGGGAAATCTGTATCCAGTGGTACTCCTGGTCTTTTAGGAGAATCGCTGAAGGATGACTTCCCTGATGTTCGGTACTCGACCACTACTACTTGGCTCCATTCTGCATTATTATCGCATGATAAGACCTTTCTAAGAGAGGAGGGTTATCATGTAGGAAAAGACTTCTTCAATATTTTCACCTATCCACTTATTGCAGGAGACCCGAATACGGTTCTTACCGACAGGGCATTTATCTGCATTTCCAGGGATCTGGCCAACAAATTTTTCGGCAATGTAGAAAATGCTATAGGCAAGACGATACGGTACGCAGAAGATCGGGATTTTACCGTTAGTGGGGTTTTCGAGAATGTCAACAAAAAATCAACCTACCTTTTTGATTTTGTTCTGCCACTGCAAGACTTTCTTGATCGGGCCGCATGGGCGTCTGACTGGGCCAACACCGGGCCTCGTACCTATGTCGTCCTTCAGGATGGCGTAAATTCTCAGGCTACTTCCGAAAAAATTGCAGGATATGTCAAATCCAAAGTAGCGGATAGCAATGCCGATCTTTTCCTCAAAAAGTACTCGGAGCAATACCTCCAGGGAAGGTATACCAACGGAGTGCCTGATGGGGGACGTATAGACTATGTCAGGTTGTTTTTGGTGATTGCGGTCTTCATCATGGTCATCGCCTGCATCAATTTCATGAACCTATCGACTGCACGTGCCTCCAAGCGAGCGCATGAGGTAGGCATCCGCAAAGCGCTCGGAGCGGGACGGAGTGGACTCATTCGTCAGTACATTGGTGAAGCCGTTTTGGTATCTTTCGTCTCTATGCTCCTCTGCTATATGCTAGTCACAATACTCCTTGCCCCATTCAATGAAATCACGGGCAAGAGCATCGCCCTCTCATTGACACCTGAGCTGATCGCTATTTCACTCGCCACGGTATTTGTGACGGGTATCCTGGCAGGAAGTTATCCTGCATTTTACCTCTCTCACTTCAGACCTATTCAAGTCATCAAAAGTGAAATCAAAAACTCCATCGGTGAGGTCTGGGCAAGAAAGGGCCTGGTCGTTTTCCAGTTTACGATCACGATCATGCTCATTGTTGGAGTGGTCGTCGTTTATCGCCAAATACAATACGTCAATAGCAAGCCGCTTGGGTACAATCAGGATAACATCATTTTATTCACTCAGGATGGAGGCATTTCAGACCAAAGAGAGACTTTTTTCAATGAGCTGAGAAAGATACCAGGGGTCGTCCACGCTGGTGGAACAAGTCATGGCTTGCTAGGGCAAGTCAGCTCCAACCCTGGCCTTCAATGGGACGGGAAAGCCCCAGACGAGCGGATCGTCTTTGAACGATTCTTTGTGGACTATGACTTCCATGAAACGATGGAATTCCAGATGGCGGAAGGACGATGGTTTAGTAAGGAGTTTGCAACGGATACCACCAAAATGATCATCAACGAGGCAGCGGCAAACGTTATGGGCTTCTCCGCAGAAGAGGTCATAGGGCAGCAAGTTCAGCTTTCAGAAGGGTTTAATCTCGAAATCATCGGTGTGCTCAAGGACTTTCACTATATGTCACTTCATGAGTCTGTAAAGCCCTGTCTCTTATACACATCTCCGAGCCCACGAGACCGAGGCTGATCTCGT
>CAJXUM010000761.1 GCA_913060855.1 uncultured Lewinella sp.
GAGATCAGCCTCGGTCTCGTGGGCTCGGAGATGTGTATAAGAGACAGAACTAGTAGCGAACATCCAATATTATATATCCATTTATTCCGCCCGCATTTTGATTTTGTTCAAGGCATGTCTTATTTTGGCACAGCTAGATAAGCGGCTGAACAAAACGATATGACTTTCAACAATCAGGTAGCATTAATAACAGGAGCGGGGCTGGGGATCGGTTTCGAAATTGCCAAGCAGTTGGCAGCACAAGGAGCGGCTGTATTGCTGAACGATATTCATGAAGAGGTAGCAAATGAAGCAGTAGCAAAGATTAGAGAAGCAGGCGGGCGCTGCGAAGCTAGTGTAGGTGACGCCAGCGATATCAACTATATTCAACAAATGATTGACCAAGCCGTGACCTCCTTCGGCTCATTGGATCTAGCGATAGCCAACGCTGGGATGACAACTTTTGGCAATTTCTTGGATTATCCTGTCGAACGCTTTCAGCAATTAGTAGCACTCAATTTACAAGGCACTTTCTTCCTAGTCCAACGGGCCGCCCGACAAATGATTAAACAACAATCGGCTGGGCGCATTCTCTTACTTTCTTCCGTAACAGGGCATCAGTATCATCCCGATCTTACGGCCTATGGCATGTCCAAAGCAGCCATTCGATTTTTAGCCAAAACACTAGGCGTCGAGTTGGCTCCCCATCAAATCACAGTCAATGCCATCTCCCCTGGCGCTACACTAACCGAGCGGACCATACAAATCGACGAAGGAGACTTCCAAGCCCAATGGGAACGTATCACGCCAACAAAAAGGCCTGCTACGACTGCTGATATTGCGCATACCGCCCTATATTTACTTTCACCCTTATCTGGCCAAGTCACGGGCCAAACTATTATTGTAGATGGAGGCTGGACGGCCACAAGCCCTCCTCCTGTCCCTTAAAAAAACAATTATGCAGACAGCTATAACACCCGTTTTCGACCTACCCGCAATACATGGTGAAGGTCCTGTATGGGATGAACAAAAGGGCCTACTCTACTGGGTAGATATTCCCGGAGAACGATATTTCAAAGGCGACCTAAAAACAGGATTAGCTACCAGTTATCCAGTCGGACAGGCAATTGGGGTACTCGCACTCCGCGAGCAAGGAGGTATAATCATGGCGGTACGCGATGGATTCGGCTTCTACGACGAAGCCGCTCAGTCTCTCCGTCTAATTGAGCCCTCTCCGGAGCAGCACAATGATTTGGTTCGCTTCAATGATGGCGCCATCGATCCAGCTGGGCGCTTTCTGGCGGGAACAATGGCATGGGACGAGACCAATCCTATCGGCCAACTCTTTAGCCTCACGCCCGATTTACAATGGAAAAGTCTAATGAATAATTTGTACATCAGTAACGGTATGGGATGGAGTAAAGATCTCAAAACCTTCTTCTTCATCGACACTTTGCAGCATGCCGTCTATGCCTACGACTATGCCCTAGAAACGGGAGATATTACCAATCAGCGTACTTTTATCAGCTTTCCCACCAACGAATATCCCGATGGCATGTGTGTGGATAATGAGGACGGAATTTGGGTAGCAATGTACGGGATGGGAAAGGTGATTCATTTTGATGGGTCTGGTCAAAAAGTAGGAGAAATACAGGTGCCTGCCCCCCATACAACGAGTTGCTGTTTTGGCGGAGATAAAATGCAGACTTTATTCATTACCACCTCCAAAAGAGACTTATCGGAAGCACAGCAAAAGGAATATCCTCTGGCGGGTCGCACCTTTATGGTAGAAACCGATGTAGTAGGAAAAGTCGAGCCTCGATTTAAGGGATAGTCTAAGTTGATTGGCAAACAAAGGATAATTAATACAGGCTAGGCTTTAGACTTCTGAAGTTTCGAATGGCGTGACAGGGAAAACTTCAGAAGTCTAGACCTTAACCGACAAAAAATATACAGGTGAATATAAGTGCTTTACTTTCCGCTCTAGCTCAGCAATTAGAAGGCGAACTCCATTACGACGATCTCATGCGGACCCTTTATGCAACCGATGCATCCGTCTATCGCGAATTGCCGCTAGCCGTTGCGCTACCAAAATCTGAGCAGGATATTAAAACCCTAATTGGCTTTGCTGATCAGCAGGGTATTTCACTTATCCCTCGAACTGCAGGGACATCCTTAGCCGGTCAGTGTGTAGGAGATGGGATTGTCGTAGATGTATCTAAATATTTCAACCAAATACTAGAACTGAATAAAGAGGAAGGTTGGATACGTGTACAACCGGGTGTAGTACGGGATGAATTAAATGCTTTCTTACGGCCACATGGTTTCTTATTCGGGCCCAATACGTCCACTGCTAACCGCTGTATGATTGGCGGTATGGTTGGGAATAATTCTTGTGGTTCTACCTCCATTGTCTATGGTTCTACGCGTGAACATGTATTGGAATTGAAGACGATTTTGAGTGACGGTAATTCCGTTGCCTTTGAGGCTATCGATCAGCCGACTTTTAGCGCAAAACAACAACTGGACTCCCAAGAAGGAGCCCTGTATCGACATATCCAGAAAGAGTTGGAACAAGCTGACATACAAAACAATATAGAAACACACTTCCCCAAAGCTAGTATTCAGCGAAGAAACACTGGCTATGCAGTCGATATTCTACTAAAGAGTGCCGCTTTCACGGAAGGTGGAGCCCCTTTCAATTTCTGTAAATTGCTTTGTGGCTCTGAAGGAACACTTGCTTTTACGACGGAAGTGAAGTTACATATCGATCCCCTACCCGCTCCTTATGATGTCGTGGTGGCAGCACATTTTACCAGTATCAACGAAAGCCTTCGCGCCACCCAATTCACGATGCAGCACCAACCCACGGCCTGCGAGCTGATGGACAAAGTAATCCTAGATTGTACCAAAGATAATATCGAACAAAGCAAGAATCGCTTTTTTGTCGAAGGCGATCCAGCCGGTATTTTGATGATTGAATTTCGAGCTGATAGCCCAGAAGCAGCAGATCAACAAGCCGATCAACTCATTCTCGATCTACAAAACAAAGGACTAGGTTATGCCTTTCCCAAGGTATATCCGCCCCAAACGCAGAGTGTGTGGGAATTGCGAAAGGCAGGTCTAGGGCTGCTAGCCAATATCCCCGGCGATAAAAAAGCGGTGGCCTGCATCGAAGATACGGCCGTAGCGATCGAGGATTTAGCCAATTACATTGATGATTTCTCCAAAATAATGGAAGGCTATGGCCAGCGATCTGTGTACTATGCGCATGCGGGAGCAGGGGAAATTCATCTGCGGCCCATTCTAGATTTAAAGAAATCGGAAGATGTGCAGCAGTTCTATGATATTAGCAAATCCTCCGCTGAACTAGTCAAGGAATACCAAGGGTCATTGAGCGGCGAACATGGCGATGGTCGGGTCCGGGCTGCTTTTATCCCTTTGATGGTAGGTCCGGAGAATTATGCGCTATTCCAACGCATCAAAGCGGCTTGGGACCCTAAGGGCATTTTCAATCCTGGCAAAATTGTGGATGCCAAACCGATGAATACCTCCCTTCGGTATGAAGCAGATCAAGTCGAACCACAATTTGAGACGATACTGGATTTTTCAGAGAGTGGCGGCATCCTACGCTTGGCAGAAAAGTGCAATGGCTCTGGCGATTGCAGAAAACTTCCGTTATCGGGTGGAACAATGTGTCCTAGCTACCAGGCTACCCGAAGTGAAAAAGATACGACGCGTGCGCGTGCCAATACTCTCCGCGAATTTCTGACCAAAGACACACCCCCCAACCCCTTTGATCATGAAGAGATTTATGAGGTCATGGACCTCTGCCTCTCCTGCAAGGGTTGTACCTCCGAGTGCCCTTCCAACGTGGATATGTCTAGTTTGAAGGCTGAATTTTTACACCAATACTACCAAAGCCATGGCATCCCGCTCCGCGCCAAAGCTTTTGCCAATATCAATCGACTCAATAGTCTAGGATCGCTATTCCCAGGGCTGAGCAACTTTTTCTTGCGTAATAAAGCTAGCAGTGGTTTGTTGAAGAAAATACTTGGCGTGGCTCCCCAGCGCTCCCTTCCGAGTCTTCAAGCCACCTCTTTACGAGCTTGGTTCAAAAAAGAGTACTCGAAACTGCAGGGCGAAACGGGCAAAGGAAAAATCTACTTGTTCTGTGATGAATTCACGAATTTCAATGATACGCACATCGGCATTAAAGCCGTCAAACTATTACATCAATTCTGTCTCTTATACACATCTCCGAGCCCACGAGACCGAGGCTGATCTCG
>CAJXUM010000762.1 GCA_913060855.1 uncultured Lewinella sp.
TACGAGATCAGCCTCGGTCTCGTGGGCTCGGAGATGTGTATAAGAGACAGGAAACCTGCTGGTGCTTGATGGTAATCTGGCTACTGTCTTGCAAACTAGCCGCTAGTATTTCCTCTTCCGTACCAATAGCTATTTCTACTTTGGGTAAAAGCGCGCGCACCATTACGCCGTAAGCCCGGGGATCAAACCACTGATCGGCCCGAAAATCGAGATCGAGAAAGACGCGGGTGTTTTTGGTCAACGCTTCTTCGGCGGCAAAAAAGGTAGCCGTTTTACTGGGGTCCTTGCTCAAGGCATTACCGGACAAGACCACTGCTTTGAATTGTTGCAAATTGGCCGCCAAGACATGATCAATGGTCAGTTGTAGGTCAGCGGCATTGTCCCTGTAAAATACCAGGGGGAAACGGTCCGGGGGTTCGATACCCAGTACCACGGCTGAACTTCTGGTTCCATTGATCGTCGGGATGTATTGTGTATCTACCCCTTCTTTATCTAGGAATCGTTTGATAAAAGTACCGACCTTATCGTCGCCTACTGCGGTGAGTAGTGCCGTCTTTAGTCCCAATCGGCAGCTACCGACAGCGATATTAGTCGAAGAACCGCCTACAAAAGCGCCGAAGGCAGTAATGTCCTCAAAAGCAGCGCCCAAATCGTTGGAATACAGATCGATAGAGGAACGCCCGAAGGTCAATACATCGTATTTCTTTTCAGTTGACATAGTCGTCATTCATTTTAGGTGGGCGAAATGTCGAGCAATATTTAAGCATTATTCATATCAGCGGTGACCATAGGAAGGCGAGGGTCTTGGCCTTTCCAGGTTCCATAGATCCATTTGTGATCTGGATCGTCCGTATTGGCCAAGGATTGATCACTACCCGTCAGAAAATTGAGATAGTAGACATTGTAGCCATGACCCGCCACTACAGGGTGGTATCCTTTAGGAACCATCACCAGGTCATCATTTTTTGGTCGAACTACTTCATCCAAACTGCGATCACTGGTGTACACTTGTTGTATCGCATAACCTTGCGGCTTATCTATTTTATAGAAGTAGGTTTCTTCGAGGCGGGCTTCGAGCACATTGCCTTCTTCGTCTACAATTCTTTCATCGTGTTTGTGCGCGGGGAAGGAGCTCCAATTACCGGAGGGTGTATACACTTCAACGCATACCAAGCGATGGCAATCAAAGCCCGGCTGTAGCAAGCTCGTTATTTGACGATTGGCATTATCGCCTCCGCGCAATTCTACCGCACATTCTTCCGGTTGCTTGAAGTAAGCGGGGTGATCTTCGTCGGTTTCACACCAGCCAATACCGAGATCTAAGACTTCGCTGTCGGCGGTGAGGGTAAATTGGGTATGCCTGGATAGGTAAAGCGTGTGTGCCACGCCACTGAAGACATCTTTCCGACCATTGGTCGTTTTCCAATCCCCTTTATCTGAGCTGACGGAGAAGTTTCCACTCAACAAAACAATGGCATATTCGTTATCGCCGGTGTTTTGGGTCCACTGCTCGCCTTTCTTCATTCGGCGGGCTTGGAAATTGAGAAATTCCCAGTCTGCTTCTTCTCTTCGGACATCTTGGTAGATGCCATTTTCATTCTCTGAGTCGTTTAAAACGAGTAAAGGGCTTTGCTTTGATCTTTTCATAGATATTATGGGAAGTTGGTTTATCCTCCCCAATAATAGGATTTATGTACTAGATTGTCTCTATCCGAAGGGCATCAATATCAACGCAAACGTTTGTTTTTTTGGGAAGCGTGGGCTAGACCGGAGGGCTTTTAGGGGATAAAATAGCCTAATAGGCTGGTGTTTAGCTTTCCCATCTGCCATTTATCATAAAATGATGAGAGGCTACGTTATATTGGAGGATTGAGAAATTGCTTGCGCTCAGACTTCAGAAGTTTTCTCAGTCACGCCCGAAGAAATTGCTGAAGTCTTGCAGGATTGCATGCAAGAAATAGCCAGCACTCAGACTTCAGAAGTTTTCCTAGTCACGCCCGAAGAAATTGCTGAAGTCTAGCCATATCACCCAAACCCCAAATCAATGTCAACATGTTATTCGACAGTTTACTAAAAACAAGTCTTTTTGCGCTCTTTATCCTGTTTGCTACTTATCTAATGCTGCAGATTACGCTGCCTTATACCAGTGGTCAACTAGACATTGACTTTCTACTCACCAAGCAACATATTATCCACCTCAAACATTATCGTTTTGCCTTTTATTGGCACATTTTCAGTAGTCTTTTTGTATTGCTAGCTGGGGCGGTACAGTTTTCTAGGCAATTTTTACAAGCGTGGCCCAACTTGCATCGTTGGATCGGTCGTGGCTATGTATTCATCATCTTATGCATTAGCGGACCTTCGGCGATGGTGATGTCTTTTTATGGAAATGGAGGCTGGAACGCGCGGATTAGCTTTATCCTGTTGACAAGCTTATGGTGGTGGTTTACCTGGATGGCCTATCAAAGCGCTAGAAAGGGAAACATTGCAACACATGGTGCATTTATGCTCCGTTCTTATGCTTTGACACTATCCGCCATTACACTTCGGATCTACCAATTCTTGTTGGGAAGTTACTTTTTACTTGAGCCTGTTTTTCAATACCGCTTGGTGGCCTGGTCTAGCTGGTTGATTAACCTGCTTCTGGCAGAGGTATTGATTCGGTGGTGGAGGGGGAAAGGAAGAAGCCAGATGACAGAAGCCAGATTGGCTAGATAAAAGGCACCAGCACCATCTCAGCAGTCTCTTTTCCCGCTTCTGTCTTCTAAATGTCTAGTTGTATGATTTGGCTTATTGCTTTTTTCATATCGTTTGCAGAATAATCATCTAAGATCCAATGCTTGATTAGTTCCTCAGCCATTTTTTTTGACTCCTTGGATAAAACTATATCAACCACTAATTCATTGAATGCTTCCTTATCTTCCTCAGGTTTAATACTATCTATCCATGCGGAACAATCTACTTGTGATTCTCCGTCGTCAGCCACTTGTATAATTCGGATAGCTTTGTTTAAAGAGGGGAAAAAAGCATTATAAATTGGGTTGCCATCGTATTCCAACTTGCCATTCTGGTATTGGTTCAAATAGGGTCTGTATTCTATTTGATTCTCTCCAAGCATTCGATCCAAGGATCTCTTCCAGGAAGCACGCACCAGATTATAAACCCTTTTATCTTCTAGAAAGGTGGAATACAATAACTCTACCATAGCCTAATTTAACAAAAAGTAAGATAAAATTGCTAAAATTAATAAGACAGAAATAAAAGCTTTACCGCCCAAGATTTCAATATCTACTCTAGTATCTTTTGTTTTTCTATTTCTAAACGTTTTTTTCTTCACAGCATCAATTCCACCATTAACTTGTTCAATATATCTCTCTGCATCACGAAACTGCTTTTCTCTATTCAGCTGATCTTTTCTAGATAATAAAGACCTAAGTCTCCTTAACAAAGTTAAACCTTCTTTTTTTGTGATAGGTTCATCTTGTGCCCAGGAAACAGATTTTTCTACTCCATCTCCCTGTGCCTGTATTCGTCCACGGTGTTCTTTTGACATAAGAGCGCAAATAATAGAGATCCAAAAGCAAGAGCTTATAACAAAAATACTTCATCTTTCGCAATATTGCAATTGCAGTATATCAAAGGTGGCTTGCGGGACAAAAAATCAACCCTTTGTTTTTTTCTTCCCTTTCTCCGTCATAGCCCAACTAGGGTCGCGTTTCATCTTCTTAATATAGTCCACGCGTCGAAAGCGCAAGGCCGACCAGTCTTCATCAATGGCTATCATCCGGACGCCCTCAAAATCTAAAGCGCCAAAGGTGGCCCATCCCTCATCACGGGTAATATCACTTTTATACTTTTTAGATGACTTTTTCGGGTAAGCGATCCATAGTAAACCATCTCCTTCTAGTGCCTCGTTGAGACGAGCGGCCCATTGCATCAGCACCTCCTTTTCGGTAGCAAAAAATAGAATAAAGGAAGTAGGCTGCAAGCTGGTTTGGATAGTGACCATACCTTCCATCGCTGCGCAAACTTCTTGAAAGTTTTCAGGCGCATTCAGAACTACGATGGAGGATTGATCCTTCAGATTTAGTTTCTTAAAGACGGGATGCATAGGTATTGATTTAGGCTTTGCGATGGCTAAATTTAGTATTTCTCTACCACTCTCCTATCAAAAGACTTTATTCTAAACTAATTTGTATGAAGCAAAAAGCGCCTTTTGCGGCTGCCCTGCGTTCCGTCCTCCCCTTAAGAGCTATGGCTATTAGG
>CAJXUM010000763.1 GCA_913060855.1 uncultured Lewinella sp.
GAGATCAGCCTCGGTCTCGTGGGCTCGGAGATGTGTATAAGAGACAGGAATACTAGCAGTAGAAGGATTGTTTCGTAAATTGTATCCGAGAAAATAAGGGATTAATGAGGCGTCCTTCTTAGGTGTTTAACTTACTCTTTTCTGGGCTTAAACTCCGCTATTTCCCCATTTGGAAGGCGGCAAGCGAGAAGCCAACTGCCTGCCTAAAAAGGCAAAAATGAGAAAATAACCTGACCAGGTACAGGACGAATTTCAATCGTCTTTCTTCTCATTGCTGCCATCCAAACCTTTATCCGTGGATGCCCATACCCTGTTTGAGCGCACAAATAATTGACAATATCGATTTGTTATGAAGAACCATATATACTTTTTTATACTCGTGGCCTTTGCCTTTTCTTGCGAGCAAAAACCAAGCAAGAATTTCACCAAACTAGAAGCAGGCAATACCGGGATCAGTTTTATCAATAAACTGACGGAGACGCACACCTATAATTATTTCACCTATCCTTATATGTATCTGGGAGGAGGGGTATCCACCGGAGATATCAATAATGATGGCCTCGAGGATATCTTCTTTACCGGCAATATGGTCGACAACAAATTGTACCTGAATAAGGGGAATTTTGAATTTGAGGACATCACCGAAAGCGCAGGAGTAAAAGGGGATGAAAGATGGTATTCTGGAACCACCTTCGTTGACATCAATCAGGATGGTTATCTGGATATCTATTGTACGGTAGGCGGAAAGAACGGCCCAAACAACAATGCACTGTACATCAACAACCAAGACAATACTTTTACCGAAAAGGCTAAAGAATATGGCATTGATTGTGATGGAATCAATATGCAGTCCACCTTCTTTGATTATGATAACGACGGCGATCTCGATTTATATGTGATCACTTATCCGCCAACCAGTTTTACTGCTCCTGTTGAATATTACCACTATATGCTGGAAAACCATCCCGAAGAAGACTCAGATAGGTTGTACCGGAATGATAATGGCCATTTCACTGATGTGACCAAAGAAGCAGGTTTAAGTTCTTTCGGATTGAGTTTAGGCGTAGTGGCTTCGGATATCAATAACGATGGTTATATCGACCTGTTTATTTCCAATGATTTCAACGCGCCTGACTTCTTGTTTGTCAACAATCAGGATGGAACCTTTACCAATCAAATTCAAACCGTCCTGCAACAAACCTCATTTTTTGGAATGGGCGCTGATATTGCTGATTTCAATAATGATGGCTACATGGATATCTTCCAATTGGATATGTCTGCTAATGATAATTTCCGCTCCAAAGCCAATATGTCTTCAATGAACCCCGATGCATTCTATAAATCGGTAGAGCTCGGTTTGCACCACCAGAATATGCAAAATTCGCTACAGTTGAGCAATGGCAATGTTGAGGGGGAGTTGCCGCTCTTCAGTAATATCTCCCGACTGGCTGGTGTATCTTCGACCGATTGGAGCTGGGCAGGGCTATTAGCCGATTTTGACAATGATGGCTGGAAAGACCTCTTCGTTACCAATGGTATTCGGCGAGATGTCAACAACAAAGATTTTTATGCCAAACACCGGGAGTTCTTTGATTTGTTGGAAAAAGATACGGTTACGGAAAACAAGGAAGAAAGGGTCGGGCTACTTAAATATTTGGAAGAATTACCTTCTGAAAAACTGAATAACCACCTCTTTAAGAACAATCGAGATTTGACCTTTACTAATATGTCCGCAACCTGGGGCTTTGAAGAGAAGACTTTTTCGAATGGTGTAGCCTATTCGGATTTAGATAATGACGGTGACCTAGATTTGGTGATTAATAACCTCGAAGATATAGCTAGTGTTTATCGAAATAATACCACGGATAACAATTACTTAACCGTTGAACTTATAGGAAATAAAGAAGTATTGCCTAATGGAAGTAGGGTTACCATCTACAGTTCGGCGGGCAAGCAATTACAAGAATACAATTTGGTTCGTGGCTATTTATCCTCGGTCTCTCCCTTATTGCATTTTGGACTGGGTACCCTATCACAAGTCGATAGCCTTTTGGTAAGTTGGCCGAATGGAAAAGTTTCAAGAATGAATCAGGTCAAGGCTAACCAACGACTTACGATTAGCTATGATGACTCCCAACCGTCTACTAGCCCAGCTATAGCTTCGCAAAACATGGTCAAAAAACGATTTGAAACCGTCGAAATGGCCAATCCTTATCTGCACGAAGAAAATCCTTACAATGATTTTGAGGTGGAGCTTTTGCTTCCTCATAAAAACTCAAGCTTGGGGCCAGCCCTGGCCACAGGCGACTTGAATGGTGATGGTCGGGATGATTATATTGTGGGCAGTTCTATTGGTCGGGAAGCAGAAGTTTATATCCAGGATGCTAATGGCGGGTTTGAACTGTTAAATATCCCTGATTTGTCAAAGGATCAATATTATGAAGACCTGGGAATTATCATTTTCGATGCTGATCAAGATGGTGATCAAGATTTTTATATCGCCAGCGGAGGCAACGAATTTGACCGCAATTCATTAGGATACGAAGATCGACTCTATGAAAACATTGGAGCGAACCAATTTAGACGAAACAAAGAGGCCCTGCCAAACATCAACGAGAGTGGATTGGATGTAAGTGCTTCAGATTTTGACCATGATGGCGATCTGGATCTTTTTGTCGGCGGGCGCTTAATTCCTAAGAGATACCCCTACCCTGCCAATTCTTATTTGTTGGAAAATGTCAGTTCCGCCGATGGCATCAAGTTTGTAGATGCCACCGAAAAGCTATTGCCAGAATTGGGCTCCTTGGGCCTAGTCACTGCTTCAACTTGGATTGATTTTGATGCCGATGGTTGGGAAGATTTGGTCGTCGTTGGCGAATGGATGCCCATCAAGTTCTATAAAAACGCAGAAGGAACCTTTGAAGACGTAACAGATGAGCTTCTTTCTGATGCCTCCAATGGCTGGTGGTTCGATATCCAGAAAGGCGACTTTGACAAGGATGGTGACCTAGATCTAATCGTTGGTAACTTAGGTAAAAACTATAAGTACCAGGCTTCTGAATCGACTCCATTCAAAGTTTATTTGAACGACTTTGATAATAATGCAAGTCCAGACATTGTACTGAGCTATAAAAGTGATGAAACAGAATTTCCTGTTCGTGGCCGTCAGTGCTCTTCCGAGCAGATGCCTGCTATAAAAGCAAAGTTCAAGGATTATAATTCTTTTGCAAGCGCTACTTTGAAACAGATATACACATCTAAGCTTTTGGAAGAGTCCTTGAGTTATGAAATCACTTCTTTTGCCAGTATTTACCTTGAAAATGACCAAGGGAAGTTTACCGCAAAACCTTTGCCGCAATTGGCCCAAATTTCCAGCATTAACCAGATGCTAGTGGATGATTTTGATGCCGATGGAAACTTAGATGTGGTACTCGCGGGCAACCTTTACAATTCAGAGGTAGAAACACCCCGTAACGATGCCAGTTTCGGATTGTTCCTTCAAGGCAATGGCAGCGGAGGTTTCAGTGCCAAAACGATGATGGAATCTGGTTTGAAAATTGTGGGGGATGTACGAGGGATGGAGTCGCTTTCCAAAAATGGGCAGCAGCATATTTTGGTAGCTAAAAATAATGATAAACTGCAACTTCTGAAGGTGAATTAATTTTATGGCAAAGGACGATATCAGCCAGCACACTCCCTGCCGCTTTCGCCGCTGTTGGTGTTTCCCACCGACAGCACATCCGGGATGGCTGAGAAGCCTGACGAGGGAGATTTGGGAAACCCAAATCTCCGCTCGTCAAATACATGTTGGCGACAAGCTCTTGCTTGTTTGCCGACCTGGGTTGCGCCTGCCTTAAGGAGCTCCTGCTCGCAGTCATTTATCCGGCGAGCAGGAGCTCGCAACTAGGGCCCGCGTACTAGTGAAACTAGTAGCGAACATCCAAAACATCTAAGCTCTTCCCGCTGTTTACCGCTTCTAAGCAAAACAGACTTCAGAAGTTTTCTCCGGCTCGCTTTGGGAAACTTCTGAAGTCTTGCTGAACAAATCTTAGTATACCTTCAATTTACTCGTTCTTCTCAACACCCACCTGCTGCATATTCTCTATCGCTTTAGCATCCCATAGATAGACTTGTCGTTTCTTAAAATTGATGGCCACACGAAAGTGTTGGAAAAACTCATACCCGAGCAAGCCGTCCAGATTTTTGCTGCCTATCTGTCTCTTATACACATCTCCGAGCCCACGAGACCGAGGCTGATCTCGTA
>CAJXUM010000764.1 GCA_913060855.1 uncultured Lewinella sp.
AGATCAGCCTCGGTCTCGTGGGCTCGGAGATGTGTATAAGAGACAGATGCTGTACAGGTCTTTGGGGATCTTGTAAGCGAGCCGGGAGTCTATGCGCAGGCGTTTACGGCTGCCAACGGCTGCGATTCTACCCACCAAATCACTGTGGTAGTGAGTGACCCCATTGATATCCAGGCCAGTATTCAGCCTACCTGTTTTGGAGAACAAAGCGGCAGTATCGAACTGCAAATAGGTGGGGGGCAGGTCCCTTATCAGATCAGTTGGGAAGATGGACAAACAGCACGATCACGAAGCGGCCTCTCTGCTGGCTCGTATTCTGTTAGCGTCCTAGATCAAGCAGGATGCATGCAAACTAAAACCATTGAGATTATAGAAATCGAACCCGTACTATATGATCTAGATTGGTCGGATGAATCTTGCTTTGGGGAAGAAGATGGTGAGATTAGACTCGAGCCCTTACAAGAAGGACTGAGTTTTAGTTTAGGAGGAGGAAGTTTCCAATCTGCTGGTACTTTTAGTGGGTTATCTGCCGGTACTTATGAACTGGTGATTCGAAATCAAGAGGCGTGCACGGATGTCATAGAGGTGCTTATCTCCGCTCCCCCAGAAACGCTTTTGGAAGTGCCTGAAAGGCTAGATTTGGTCAAAGGAGATACTTCATTGCTACTGATCACTGGGGAAGTCGATAGCATTATAGCTGTAACATGGGTGCCTAGTAGTGGGCTGAGTTGTAGCGACTGTTTGATGCCTTTGATTTTTGCGCGGGAAGCTATTGTCTATGAAATGAAAGCTACAGATGTAAATGGTTGTCTCATTACCGCTACAGTTGAAGTCAATGTGGAAGAAGCACCAGCCGTTGATCCTCCCACAGCCTTTAGCCCTAATGGTGATGGCGTAAATGATAAATTCGTGATTCCTGGCCTAGATCAATTCCCGGAAGCAGAATTGATCGTGGTGAATCGCTGGGGAGGAGTGGTTTATCAAGCTAAGCCCTATCAAAATGACTGGGGCGGGCAAAACCTCAATAATAAACCTTTGTCTGAAGGGACGTACTACTACCTGCTCTACTTGGATGTAGCTAAGGGCAAAATGATTACTGGCAATATTGCCCTAATCCGATAAGAAAGGCATCATGAAACATCTATTGAAACTCCCAATTCTGCTTAGCTTGCTTCTCTTCTCGGGCAAGCTTGACGGGCAACAGTTACCCCTTTTCTCTCAATACCAGAATGCCTACAGCCTCCTGAATCCAGCTGCTATGTCGGGCAATTTCTTACGCTACGACGCCTCAGTGCAGGCCAGCAGCCTATATCGCTATCAATGGACGGGCGTGGAAGGGGCTCCTCGAACCTTTTTGGTGAATGGAAATTACTTTAATGAAGACTATAATTTCCTAACGGGTGCCTCGATCACACAAGATCAGACCGGAGCATTAAGCCACTTAGGAGCCTATGTACGGGCGGGTTATCTAATCCGTTTTTCAAGGCGATCATTTATAACCCTAGGAATCAATGCGGGATTCTTGCAGTATAAAGTGGATGGAGAGCAATTGAAGTTTAACAATCCAGATGATAATGTCAATATATCCTTGACTCGTTTCTCGCCAGATTTCTCCTTTGGCGCTACTTATTATTACCAAACGAGATCAAAGGACTATTACTATGCTGGCCTTTCTGTTCCGCAAACCTTCGGCTTCAACTTACAGTTTAGGAATGACCAAAATGGGATTGATATTCAACGTGTCCGACACTACTATGCACTCTTAGGCAGTGCCTTTTCATTAGCGGATGACAGCTGGTTGGAATTGAGTAGTTGGGTGAAGTATGTTGAAAATAGCCCCATTCATGCCGACCTCAACCTTCGCTTCGAATATAGACAAATCCTTTGGTTTGGGGTAGGGGGCTCGACGGCCGGAGCAGCTCATGTCGAGTTAGGGACTTTTATAAACCTGGGGGATTTCAATATCCTACAAATCGGTTATGGTTACGATCATTTCTTGCAAAAGTATGGCCCTCGCTTTGGTGGCGGCCATGAAATTAGCCTAAGCTACTTTTATTAGACTTGAAATGGCGTAAACATTTATAATTCCATACTGCGAAAGCCCGCCGATCCTGTACCTTTCAGCAAAAATAAAGTATGAAAGGTTTCAAACAACTCTTAGTAGGTCTAGCCTTGTGTCTATCCACAGGGCTGCTCGCGCAATCTCCCTGCAGCACTCCTGCCCATAATCAATTCGATTTTTGGGTAGGCGACTGGGAAGTATTTTCCACAACGGCTGATACGGTAGTCGGGCACAACACCATCAACCGCATCTTAGGTGGCTGCGTAGTAGAAGAAAACTGGACCGGCGGTACCGGCTTCCAAGGAAAAAGCTTCAATACCTATAATCCAATCGATTCTAGCTGGAATCAGGTGTGGGTAGATGTGGGAGGAGCTACCTACCATTTTAAAGGCCAATTCAAAGACAATGTCATGCAACTGAAGGGAACCACCGCAGGCAAAAATGGCAAGACTGTTTTATTTGATATGTCTTATACTCCGCAAGAAGATGGCGCAGTTCGGCAGCTTTGGAAGCTGTCTAATGATGAGGGTAAGAACTGGAGTATAGCTTTCGATGGGATGTATCGCAAGAAAAAGTAAGGGCTTAGACTTCAGAAGTTTCCCCAGTCACAGCATAGAAACTTCTGAAGTCTTGCATAGCACTAATCCACCTTTTTAAACAAATCCCCATCACTAATAAGCCCAATAATCTTATCTCCCTCCATTTCAAAACGTAATATTTCTCCACTACCTGGTACCAGCTCTACGCGCGCGGTGTTAGCTTTGGTATACGGCGTAGCCACACAATGCATATTGCCCATCGCTACGGCCAATTGATCCTTTTCTCCCTTAATGGTAATTGTACCATAATGGTCATTTTTGTAGGTACCAGAATAATGACTAAAAGAATGGGTGAGTTGCCAAGTTCGCTCCGCCAATTCCTTGTGATGCTCGGCTACCCGCTTTTGGCGTTTATGGATTTGTGTAGCCATTGCTTTCACTTCATCTTTGTACTGAGGGAGGACATCTTTCTCACTCAGCCACCAATCATAGGAAAAGGCCGCCAGAAGGTACATCAATCTAAAACCTGCACTCGGCTCATTTATCAGCACGTTGACCCCTATTTTTTTCTCTGGTAAAAATGACATGACAGATAAATAACCGGGGAAACCGCCAGAGTGCCACACCGCTTTTTGCTCTTGAAATGCTCCCACGAGCCAACCATAGCCATAGCCCTCCGCTTCGAAAACGCCCCTTTTCTCATCACAAGCAGCCAAAGGGGTTTGTGCCGCTTGAATGATTTCTTTAGGGAATACCTGTTTTCCATTCACTTTACCCAGCTGTATTTGCATATTGACCCAGCGCCCTAGGTCGGCAGCTGTGGTAATCAATCCACCCGCAGACTGCATGGTGTTGTCTTTTTTCAAGAGGTACACGGCTTGGTATTGGTCTCGGTCTAGCCCGATGTAAGGTAAAGCCATCGGCCAATTCCCTTTGTCAGCTTTTGACATAAAGGCCGTCGTGCGTTTCATGCCTAGTGGTTGGAAGACTTTTGTCTGCAATAGTTGTTGCCAGCTTTTTCCGGTTACTTCCTGGACAATCAGGGCATAAATATTATAACCTACATTAGTGTATTGGTAATTTCCTTTTCCAGCCTTGTTGGGCTTAGAGGCGGACAAGAGTTGCACTAATTGCTCATGCGTATGCTCTCCCGAATAGGCTACCCGAAAACCGATCGGGCCATTGCTAAGTCCCGAGGTATGCGTGAGTAAGGATTTGACAGCAATTTCATCCGCTTTTAGGGCTGGATCAAACTTGATTTTCGGGAAAAAACTAGCTAAGGAAGCATCTAGAGAGATTACTCCTTCTTTATCGAGTACAGCGGCCAGCAAAGCGGTGAAAGCCTTGGTACAAGAAGCAATATAGAAGCTCGTATTTTCCTTCATCTTGAGCTTCGTTTCCATGTTGGCATAGCCGAAGCCCTTCTCAAAAACCGTTTTCCCATCTTTGACTACTGACATAGAAACACCCGGAATGGAACCCACTTCTGAGAAGGCATATTCAATCAATTCCGTAGCATCCTGCTGAAAATTAGCTTTTGTTTTATTAGCCATCTGACCCAATAGAAAAGAAGAAACAGAAAATAAAAGACATAAATTCAAAATCAATTTGCGGTACATAACCTGTCTCTTATACACATCTCCGAGCCCACGAGAC
>CAJXUM010000765.1 GCA_913060855.1 uncultured Lewinella sp.
TCGGAGATGTGTATAAGAGACAGGTATATTGGAGCGTGGGCACATGATGGAGACCGATCGACAAGGTTTGGTAGCCGGATTTGTGGGGCAGACCGCCATAAAAACGGCCGAGAAGATAGATGAATCCATGGGGGGCGTCTTATTCATTGACGAAGCTTATGCACTCACACAACGTTCTATAGGCGCTCATGGCGACTTCGGAGACGAGGCCATCCAAACCCTACTCAAGCGGATGGAGGATCACCGTGGCCAGTTTTTCGTCTTTGTAGCAGGCTATCCCGATAATATGGAGGCCTTCCTGAAAGCGAATCCCGGACTCAGCTCTCGCTTTGATAGAATCTTAAAATTTGATGATTATAATCCAGAGGAGCTTTATCGCATTGCGCTGATGATGTTATCGGAGCAGCAGATTATTCCTACTCCGGAAGCGGAAGAACACCTGAAAGAGTACCTGGCCTATACTTATAATTATCGAGATAGATATTTTGGAAATGCTCGTACTGTTCGCGGTATTGTCTTGGAGGCTATTAAATCACATAACCTGCGATTGGCCGCCTTATCTCCTGCTCAACGGGAAGAAAACCCACCCAACATCCTTACATTGGATGATGTCAGAGGCTTGAAAATGGATAAGAGTGATTTTATTTTCAATAAAAAGACAATCGGCTTTCGCCGTTCGGATGGAGCATCTAACTCCTAGTGTATAATTACCGCAATCCGCGTTTACGTAAATTGGCTCTATAGATTGAGGCATTCCTATTGTGTGCGCTTAGGTCTTTTGCAAAATTGTGGAATCCGGTTCCATCTCCTTTCGAACAGAAATACACATAATTGTGATCTTCCGAATTGAGTACACCATCAATACTACTTATCGATGACATGCTGATCGGGCCAGGAGGTAATCCTTTATAGATATAAGTATTATAAGGAGAGTCGAACTTGGTGTGATAATCAGTGACGCGTCTAGTATTGAAATCTCGACGCGCAAAAACCGAGGTCGGATCCGCCTGTAGCAGCATATCGGTCTCCAAGCGATTGAGATACACACCCGCCATTTTAGGCTTTTCGGCAGTTTGCAACGTTTCTTTTTCCACGATTGAGGCCAAGGTATAGACCTCCCATGGTGTTAGATTCAAGGCTTTAGCTTTGGTCAATCGGCTATCTTTTTTCCAGAAAAGCTCATGTTCTCTTATCATCCGTTCCATAAAAGCTCTTGGTGTCGTATTCCAAAAGAGCTCGTAGGTATTGGGGATAAAGAGGCTCATTAGGGTCTCTTTGGTGTAGCCAATCTCTTGTAGGTATCGTTCATCTTGAAACAATTCCCATAAATCACTGGAATCAGCTTCTATAAATCTAGCTACTTTGGCCGCCACATTTTCCGGGAGTCGCTCATTGGTCAGGACTACTTTGACGGGCACCTGCTTTCCTCCTCTCAAATGTCGTATCAATTGCACGGTATTCCAGCCTGGTTTGACCTCATATTGCCCTGCCCGCATGGGATTCTTGACATAGTTCATCTTCTCAGCCAGGACTTTAAAGAGTTGATCCTCTTTTATCCATTCCTTTTCCTTGAGCTGAGCCACGACTTCATTGAAACTAGCTCCGGTAGGAATCTGAATGAGATAGTTTTCCAAATTGGCAGGAATTCGAGCACCTGTGACGTATCTATGGTAAGTCCACCAAGCCCCAACTGTAAAAACGACTAATAATAATACAGCAATTCGTATCAGGTTTGCTTTTTTCATGTCTGAATAAGTCGGTTACTAAATAGGAGGCTAGTACTGCTCGTCATCGTTCGGAAAGTCCCCTGCTTTTACATCGTCAATATAGTCGCCTACGGCACCCTGTATCGTTTCGAATAACTCGAGATAACGTCGCAGAAACCGCGGCTTAAAATCTTTGGTAATCCCCAACATATCATGGGTGACCAAGACTTGCCCATCGGCATGCTTACCCCCTCCGATACCAATAGTAGGAATGGTCAATTTGGCAGAAACTTCTGCCGTCAATGTTGCAGGAATCTTTTCCAATACAATCGCAAAGCAACCCAGTTCCTCCAGGAGCAAGGCATCTTCAATCAACTTCTTAGCCTCTTCCTCCTCCTTAGCCCTGACCGTGTAAGTGCCAAATTTATAGATCGACTGGGGCGTAAGACCCAAGTGACCCATTACCGGCACCCCCGCTGACAGAATTCGCTTGATCGATTCTCCAATTTCCGCACCCCCTTCGAGCTTAACGGCATGGGCACCCGCTTCCTTCATAATTCTAATGGTAGACTCTAGGGCCACTTTAGAATTACCTTGATAGTGCCCGAATGGCAAATCTACGACGACCAAAGCTCGCTTGACGGCCCGTATAACCGAAGAAGCATGATAGATCATATGATCGAGGGTAATGGGAAGGGTAGTCTCATGTCCAGCCATCACATTAGAGGCGGAATCGCCGACCAGAATAATATCTATCCCCGCAGCATCGAGTATTCTTGCCATCGAGTAATCATAGCCTGTGAGCATGGCTATTTTTTCACCTCTGGCTTTCATGGCCTGCAATACATGCGTGGTGATTCGTTTGATTTCCTTTTTGTGAACTGACATAAAACTTTGATAATTAATAGCCTGTGTAACATACTACCCGAATAGACATACTACTGAACAAAGAGAGAAGTCAGAGGCCAGACGACAGAGGAGAGATAGGCTAGAAACAAGGCAGATGCACCACTTCGGCAGTCTCTCTTCTCGCTTCTGTCTTCTAAATGTCTAGTAGTATACCGAATAGGGGCTGTAAGTTATCAAAATCTTAGCAAGGATGCCAGCAGTCGACTTACTTTTGTTTATGCTGGAGGCGTCAATTGGCTGACCGAATTTGGTAGACAATGATTCTGCAAAAGTTATACCTTTGCCACCGATAAGAGATAGAAGTGAAATCCAATCTATAAACTGATTCGTTGATGAAAATAGCATTTCTAAGTCAATTACGTACTGCTGCATTGAGGTTCAACAACAAGCTTAGTTTCTTTCGTAGTCTATTAAGACTCTCTCTTGGCTTAGGCGTTTTGGGGGCACTATCTAGCTGTACGACCGATTTTGAGGTAGAAGCAGATTGGAAAGATATTCCTATTGTATATGGGTTCTTATCTACGCAAGATACCGCTCATTATTTACGGATAGAAAAAGCCTTTTTGGAACCAGGTGGTAATGCACTGACGATTGCTCAATTGGCAGATTCCCTTTACTATGGCCCGGAAGTACAAGTGATGTTGGAGAAGACGGCCACCGGAGAGCTTTTTGTGCTGGAACGTGTCGATGGTAATTTGGAAGGTTATGTCAGAGAAGGTGGCACCTTTGCCAATGTGCCGAATATCCTATATAAGATAAGGAAAGAAACGATCAATTTAAAGACGGCGGATGAGGTAAGGCTAAGCATTGATCGGGGAGCGGGTAAAGAATTGGTGACAGCCGAAACAGCGGTTATCGGCGATTTGAGGCTGATTGAAACCCTGCCAAGGGAACCCATCACACTAGGCGGATACAATGCAGAGTTGAGAATCGGCTGGGAAGTGTCTACAGTCGCTAAATTATTTGATTTGCGTTTCCTCATTCATTACCGAGAATCTCGGCCAGACAATCCAGCACTATTTGACCAAAAGACCTTAGAATTTATACTGGACAAAAGTATAGAACGAGAAGATGAGAGTAATCGCGTAAGTTACTTTTTACGATCGGGCGATTTTTTTCAATTCATGGCTTCCAATTTACCTGTTCTAACCTCCGGGGTACGTTTTTTTGAGGGCATAGATATTGGATTAGTAGCAGCTGGCGAAGCGTTTTTGGAACTCAGCAAGATTGGGCAAGCCAACCTAGGTATTACCAGCGCCAATGAAGTCCCTATTTATACCAACCTGTCAGAAGGACGAGGCATCTTTTCCTCCAAAGCCTCAGCCTTACGTGAAAACCTTTCCTTGGGCCCCGTTGCATTAGACTCTCTCCGCAATGGAATCTTTACGCGCGATTTGGGTTTTCAGTAAAATAGTCTCCACTTAAACAACTTCATTAGTACAGAATAGCTTGGTGCAACTTAGAGGAAGCTTGTTTCTGCCGTTTTGTCATTTGTAAGCCAATGTCAGGAAGGTATTGTCAGTCAAATTAGGCCTAAATGGGTCGTTTTGTCATTTGAAAAGTAGGTAATTAAAATTGGCATATGCCTTGCTATAAAGCTGTCTCTTATACACATCTGACGCTGCCGACG
>CAJXUM010000766.1 GCA_913060855.1 uncultured Lewinella sp.
GGTCTCGTGGGCTCGGAGATGTGTATAAGAGACAGACGCCAAACAGTTTCTTCCCATGTTTGACAATTACTTCAAGATCGCCCTCCGCAACATTTTACATCGCAAAAGCTTCACCGCTATTAATTTCCTGGGGCTAGCCTTCGGGATGGCCGCTATCATGTTAATCGGTATTTACATTCACAATGAATGGACCTACGACCAGCACATCCCCGAACATGAACGAATATTCCGCTTGGTGAATAATTATCGCGATCAGACTTACACCAATATGTCCTTCAATGGTTATAATGATGCTTCGTCTCAAACACAATTACAATTGGTCGAGCATCTACGCCAATATGAAGACATTCAGGAAGCCTGCCATTTTATGCCTTCTCAATCCGACGTTGGTGGGGACGAACAGTACTATGTAGAACTGGATGGCAAGCGGTTTATCGCCGAAAATATACTCTATACCAATACAGGTATGGCTTTCCAGCAAATGTTCCCCCAGCAATTTTTGATGGGAAATCCAGAAATGGCCTTTTCTGCTTTTAACAAGGTCACGATCACCCAAAAACTGGCCGAAATATGGTTTGGAGAAGACTGGAAAAACCAAGCCTTAATCGGTAAAAACTTAACCGTTAGAGGGGAAACATTCGAGCTTGCTGGCGTCATCGCTAATGTGCCCGGCAATACACATTACACCTTCGATTGGATCATCCATCAGCAACAAATCCCAGGTTGGGGGGCCTATACCTACTTCAAATTACAACCCAACGCTCAGGTATCAAGTACCATGAAGCGCCTCAACTCAGAATTGGATATCGTATACCCAGGCTATTCAAAAGATGTACTGCAGAAAGGGGTAAAAGCCATGGCGCTAGCCGATATCCATTTTACATCAGGAACTTTGTATGAACTCAAACCCACTGCCAATAAAGCCTATCTTTCGACCTTCGGGCTGGTCGGACTGGTTATTCTACTCATTATCTGGACCAACTACACCAATCTCTCCGTGGCGATGTACGCGGATCGGCAAAAGGAAATCGGTGTTCGAAAAGTGATGGGAGCTAGGCCCCTAGACATTTCATTCCAGCTCATAGCAGAAGCCATCTTACTAGCCTTGCTTTGCTTTCCGCTTTGCCTTTTCCTTTTGTATTACACCTTCCCTTTTTTCAATGACTTGATGGGTATCAATATACCTATTAGTGCTATTTTTAGTCCAGGTATTCTTCTCTCCCTATTGGCCCTGCTGCTGGTTTCGGGCTTACTCAGTAGTTTGTATCCCGCACTCACCTATGGGCAGCGCTCCATGCCTAGACTATTTGGCAAAAAATACCCAGGAATAATGGGAAATCGTTACTTCAATTTCCGGAATGTCTTGGTCACTGCCCAGTTTATCATGGTAGTCGGTTTATTGAGCATGACCTATTTTATTCATCAGCAACTCCAATACATTAATAGTAAAGATCTGGGATATCAAAAGGAGGGTATTGTCTATTTCGGCATTGAAAGCGGAGAGAAATACCAACAATTAAAAAAAGAACTATCAACCATTACAGGCATCCAGGCAGTAGGGGCCAACGGCGTACCTGGATCGGATATGTACAATCAATTGACCTACAAAATGAAAGACACAGATTTGACCTTATCTGATGGTACGAATCAGTATGTCGATCTAGGCAGCCTCCGCGCCTTGAACATCCCTTGCGAAGCCTGTAAAGCACTGGATGAAGGAAAAGAACGCTTATTTGTGATCAATCAGACCGCTGCCGAGAAGCTGGCTAAAATTAAAGGAATCACACCACAAGAATTAGTCGGAGAAACCCTAGTTTCTGAACCCGAGTGGGAAAATGAAACATTTGGCTACGGTGTTCATAAAGTAATCGATGGGATCATACCCGACTTCAAGTACTTCAGCTTAAAGTATCCTAATCAATCTCTGCTCATCGATATCGTTAAAGAACCCAATTATGCTTATGAAGTACTCGTGAGGGCGAATACCTCGGACTGGCCTCGAACCATTCAACAAATCAAAACCGCCTATCTAGCGGTAGAAACCCAAAAACCCTTTGATATTCATTTTCTGTCAGAACGGCTTGATCAGTTATATAATAATGAACATCGTTCAGGAGTATTGATGAGTAGCTTAACAATCGTAGCAATTATACTAGCTTTGATGGGCTTGGCCGGCATTGTTTCTTACATGGCCTATAGCCGCCAAAAAGAAATTGGCATCCGAAAGATATTAGGAGCATCCGTCCACAGTATTCTCTATGCCTTCAACAAGGAATTTATCATCCTCATGGGCATAGCGACAATGGTGTCAATGCCTTTCGCCATTTACTTAGCCTCGATTTGGCTGGAAAGCTTTGCTTTTAGCATTCAACCACAGTTTTGGGTAGTGCTCTTGGCAGGTTTAGTCGCTCTTTTACTTGTCGTGGTCTTGGTATCCATCCAAGCTAGACGAGCAGCGCAAAAAAAGCCAGTAGAGGTGCTTAGGTTCAACGCCTAATCCAATCTACGCGGGCTACAATCAGGATCTATTCTCTCAGAATTCCCGTACTCTCCTTTTGGAAGAGTACGGGAATTCTTGCAATTAAGACTTATCAATGGGCCATTCATCTATCTCCCAAAATACCAACTAATCCAACTGACCGTAGCACATAGTACTACTCCCCAAAGTATGTCTACAATCACCAAAGTGTAGGGCCAATTAGCCATAACAGCACGGTTGGTCAATTCGTAGGTACCGTAAGTTATCAGTCCGAAAAATGCGCCCCGTAATAAGACATCCATACTGGTCCCATTCATGGAGGGAAGGACGACAAAGTAAACCAAGCCGCTCAAAAACAAGAGGTAAAAAATAGCCGCTGTAACCCAATCCGTCTGTTCAGTCATCCAATGCCCCATATGTTTTTTATAAAAGCCACGAGCAAGCCATCCTAGCCAAATCATATCGAGGGGAAAGAAGGCCAACATAGCGAAAAGGTAAAACTTTAGGAAGGTCATATATTTATCCTTGAAGTTGTTTAAAAACAGTTTTCCAAAATAGTAGGGGTATAAACGGCTTAAAAGCATTATAGTTTAGGAATAGATAGTGAGTTGACTCTTTGCTAAAAACTTAGACTCCTTCCATTTCTTCAATCTAACTAAAGAACATATGAAAAACACTCAACGACTATCTACCCTACTCTACCTCTGTGCATTCCTAGTTTTAATGGGCTGCTCATCAAATGAAAATAGCATCAAGAGCTATATCGGCACAGCTATCCCCCAAAGTGCCCTTGACAACTACCTGGAACAGCAAATGGAGGCGCTCAAGATTCCCGGTTTATCTATTGCATTTATCAACAATGGAGAAGTGGTGCATCAGCTAGTCAAAGGGTATGCCGACCTGGAGAATCAAAAGCCAGTGACTGAGCAGACTATTTTCGAGGGGGCTTCCATTTCCAAATCGGTCTTTGCCTATTTCGTAATGACCTTTGTAGATGAAGGAAAATTGGACCTGGACAAGCCACTTTACACTTATCTGCCCTATCCCGATATCAGCCATGATGAAAGGTATAAAGCCATCACAGCTAGAATGGCTTTGAGTCATCGCAGTGGCTTCCCCAATTGGAGAGAAGATGAATCAGACAAAAAATTGAAGCTATATTTCCAACCAGATAGTGCATACCTGTATTCTGGGGAAGGATATCAGTACCTAGCCCTCGTCTTGAGGGAAATCACCCAAACCGACTGGAGCGGCCTTGAGGCCTTATTTCAAGAAAGGGTTGCTCAACCTTTGGGATTGGAGCATACCGTATTTATTCAAACACCTTATGTACGAGCGAATAAAGCAGCACCCTACGATGAGAACGGGAAGCTGATCGATTGGCGCAATAACTATTGGTTCAAGAAAAGCGATAGCCTCTTTGTCGCTGCAGCCACTATTCATTCGGAGGCCGTAGATTTTTCAAAATGGATGATCGCCATCATGAATGAGCAAGGTTTAAGCAGTCAGCGGTACCAAGAAATGCTCAAACACCATTCATTTATTGAAAAGAATGGCATCTATCAACTATACTATACCTTGGGTTTTGTCCAGCCAGATCTCCCCTTTACAGATTTGTACACCCATGGAGGAAATAATATCGGATTCACCTCCTGGTTTGCCCTAGATAAAGAGAAAAAATGGGGTTATGTACTATTCACTAATTCCGAATCTGTCTCTTATACACATCTCCGAGCCCACGAGACCGAGGCTGATCTC
>CAJXUM010000767.1 GCA_913060855.1 uncultured Lewinella sp.
TCTACACTATCCTCTTCGTCGGCAGCGTCAGATGTGTATAAGAGACAGGTCCAAGCATCGGTACTAGCAAAAATATTTCCTCCATCTACTTCTACATAGCCCGCGCCGTCTTTTTCAATTCTAGCTAAGTGAACCACATGTCCGGTCGGTTCGTTGACGTACATTTGATTTTGATAGGCCTCCGGATAGTTACGTGCAGTATAAAAGTTGGCCCCCGCAGCAGCCGTATATCCTCCTCGTACATCTACTTGCTGCAATGGAATCGTATCCGCCGCTGTAATTTCATAGTGCCCCTGAATAAAATCCGCATTCAGTGCCCATTCCGGGCGCTTGTGCAAATAACTGTAATGCTTCAAGGGAATCCCTACATAACAGGCATGGTTGTTATTGGCCGTAGAGCCAAACACCTCAAATTCTTCGGTAAAGCCCAGTCCCCAGGTATTGTTATTGAAACGACCAACGGGTTCAAAAGACTTGCCATCCTTTGAAAAGCGATAAACGCCCATTTTGAACTCAACTTCCTCGCCGCCAAACTTATTTTCGAAACCAGAATAACCCACCGACCCCCACAGCATATTATCTACGCCGTATTTAAGGTTGGCCGGACCAGCATGTGTATCCCAGATTCCAAAACCACCAAATAAGACTTTCTTTTCATCCATCACATCATCATCATCTGTATCCTGTAGAAATACCATATCTGGCGCCTGGGCTACAATGATTCCTCCTTTCACCTTCACTATTCCCGTCGTCAAGCTCTGCTTGGTAGCAAAATCAGTGAACTTATCGGCCTGGCCATCTCCATCTGTATCTTCGCAAATCGTAATGCGATCTCCACCTACTTCATTTTCCAATTCATGCGGATAATCTTGCGATTGCACCACCCACAAACGGCCTCTTTCATCCCAGGTAAAGGCTATCGGATTGATAATATTTGGCTCGGCGGCGAATAGTTCGACCGTAAAGCCTTCTGGCACTTGGATATGTGCTTTCGAATCTTCCGGATTTAGGGGGTCCTGTACCCGGGGCTCCGTCCCTGTATAGGTAAGGGCGGGTAAGACTTTCTTCTCCGGTCCACATGCCGAGAATCCTAAGAGTAGAAGTAATGAAAGGATTTTGTAAGTTGGTATTTTCATGATAGCAGATTTTGATGGAAGACAATAGGTTGTATGTTGGGATGTCTTGAGGTCGTAAGTCTTGAGGTCGTAAGTCGGGATGTCAGGAAGTCGTCAATCGAGGGGTTGAATGGGGTTAGGAGTGGAGAAAGTTTAAAGTAGCTCTCTTTAATAAACTGGTTAAATCCTATCCTAAGCCTATCCAACCCTATATACTTTTCAAGTTACTTCTAAATCGTCAAAGATTTAAAGACTTTTGTCAAATCAGTTAAAGATTTTTCAACGCCCATTCTTTCCAAAGAAGAAGCACCAACAAAGCCGTGCGCATCGGTTTTATCCAAAATAATGCGAACATCATCTGGTGTATTGATCGGTCCACCGTGAGCGAGAAAGAAGGTATCAGGATTCGATTTCTTCACCGCATCGATAATCGATTGGGTAGTCTCTATCGCATCATCCATGGTACAAGTAGCGCCCACTACTCCGATGGAACCTCCGATGGTAGTTCCCACATGGGCAATGATGGCATCAGCACCAGCGTCGGCCATTTGAACGGCTTCCTCAGGCTTGGCGACATAAACCACTGAAAACAGGTCCATCTTACTGGCCAATCGAATCATTTCCACTTCTTTTTGGAAACTCATCCCGGTTTCTTCCAGCACCTGTCGAAAATGGCCATCCACAATGGAGTGTGTAGGGAAATTATTAACCCCCGAAAAACCCATATCCTTTACCTTGCCCAAGAAATGCCACATCCTCCGACGTGGATCACTACCATGGACCCCGCAGAAAACAGGGATTTCTTCTACTACTGGCAATACTTCAAATTCACCGATTTCCATAGCAACTGCATTGGCATCGCCATAAGCCATCAAACCTGCGGTAGAACCATGCCCCGACATTCGGAAGCGGCCAGAATTATAAATGATTAGAAAGTCGGCTCCTCCTTTTTCAATGAACTTGGCACTGATCCCTGTTCCGGCTCCGGCCCCAATAATTGCTTTGCCTCCGTCTAGTGTTTGCTGTAATCGATCTCTTACTTCTTGTTTCGTGTAGGGATTTCCTTTTCCCGTCCATGGATTTGGCATACTAATAATTTATTTTTCTTTGAAAATTTTTAAGCTTCAAACTGAAAGACATTTGGAGACTACTAAACTCTTATTTTTTTTCCGTCTCCTAACATAGCGAGCAACTCATTTACTGCTCGTTCTGCAAAAATCGCATCGTTGATATGAGCATCTAGTTCGATAACATCCACATGCTCCATGACCCTAGACTTTATGGTATCGAATAAGAGTTGGTCGATGGTAGGCTGGTAAAATATCTCTCCTGGGGAACTTACAATAGAAATACCTTTTAAAGGCAAAAGGATCTTCACCTCTCCAGTTGATTGGCTGACTTTCTTGGCCAAGGATTCGCCCAGTTGTCGGTTTTCATCCTCATTGGTCCTCATTAAGGTCACATCAGGTGCCCAACTAAAAAGTAGTCGTGATTGGTATTTTTTAGGTACCGTATCCAATCCGCCGAAGTTGACCATATCCAAACAACCCGGAACTACCACTTGCGGAATATTCATTTCGGCAGCAGCGGTAAGACGATCTGGCCCAGCACTACAAATTCCACCGCAAAGGTCATCGGCCAGTTCAGTGGTTGTGATGTCTAAAACCCCATCAAAGCACTGATCTCGAATCAAAGCTTCCATGCTTCTTCCCCCCGCTCCCACGGAATGAAAAGTCATCACTTCATACCCTTGCGCCGTTAAGAGAGCAGAACAAGCATCCACGCAGGGTGTCGTATTTCCAAATATACTAATAGCAATGGTTCCCTTTATCGTTTCATCTTCTGGCATACCTGCACTGATCATCCCGGCCAGTGCGCCCGCCGCTTGATTAATTAATACCCGGCTTATTTTGTTGAGACCGGCCACGTCGACGATCGAGGGAATAAGCGTAATGTCTTTGTTAAGAATCTGACTGGAAAGATCTTTGGTCGCCAGTGTGCTCAAGCAAATTTTGGGCAGGCCAAAAGGCAATTTTTGCATTGCAGAAAGGAAGATATAAGTACCGCCTCCGCCTCCCATTCCGATCACACCATCTATCTCAGCTTCCTTTTCTAACTCGCTCAAGATAGCTGCTGCCCCCTTGCCGGTAATTTCGATAGCCGTTCCCCGATCTTTCTTTTCTCTGAGTGATGCTATATCTCCTCCTCCCCTAGCCGCTACTACTGCTGCATCATAAGTAACCGGGAACAACTCGGTGCTACCCAAAATCCCAGTATTAATCGTGATAATCTCCAGTCCTTGCTTTTTCAAACAGGCATAGAGGTAGTTGAAATCTTCTGCTTTGGTATCAAAGCAACCGAGCATGGCTACGGTACTTGTTTTATGTTTTTCCACCCTTTGTTTTGTTGGTTTATCGATTCGCCTTCCGTACAATAATAATGATCAAAGTCTAATAAAAAAAGGATTCTAGCAAAAAAGGCGTATAGCGCATTTTTTAAGTTCGCAAAGACTAATTATCTGCCTAGATGAAAGGCAGTTTTACGCCCCTAGCATCCTAACTAAAGATTTGCTAATAACAGCTAATTTATTGTCATCGAATTATGCCTACTCCCCAAATATGTTTAGCTTAATCCTAGATTTAAATGCCTAAAGAGTAGTGCTTAAAGCCGAAGAACAAAGTGGTCAGTTGCAGAAGATCTTTGGATTGGGGGTCGATTCTATTTATCGCTCCAATGTATTCTCCCTCTGGTTCGATCATGGTGCTCAACCTCAATCCGCCAATTACGCTTATACCGTTCTGCCAGGCATCAGCGCCACCGACATGGCACAGTATAAAACACCGATACAAGTCATCTCCAATACTCCTGCACTACAAGCTGTTCATCATCAAGCACTACAATTGACTGGAATCGTCTTTCATGAAGCTGGTGAATGTGCTTTACCAAACGGCGGATTCATCTCTGTAGAACAAGCCTGTCTGATACTGATCAATCACAAAAAAAAGCAGCTCTCCATTAGTGATCCGACAGCTGTGCAAAAACAAATTACTACTTTGCTACAGCTCGGTTCAGGTGAGATACGGCGTGATGCGATACTCCTTCCCTCCTGTCTCTTATACACA
>CAJXUM010000768.1 GCA_913060855.1 uncultured Lewinella sp.
GGCAGCGTCAGATGTGTATAAGAGACAGATATAGATAAGTATACTGATTCCAAGGTCTGCACGGCTACGGTAACCAAAGGGCTGCTGCATAAAATAAAAGTGGGAGAAACGGAAACATACGTAGTGGACCCCAACCGCCTGGAAATTGAGGTAAAGAGTATGATGCCCATCACCACCGATGGGAATGGAAAAGAGGAGCTTGGCATTGCGCCGATGGATATCAGGGGCGGTCACTTTACTACGACCTTAAAGGCCGACCAAAGTATCGGTCTAAAAGAGGACACTCTTCATGACTCCGTCCCTCAAGGTATCTGGGGCCAACAGGGTTTACAGCAGGCAGACATTTCGAGTGATGACGAGATGCTGGTTAAAAACGTCAAGACGGGTCTTAGGTTTACACCACCAAAAGACCAGGAAACACCCAAAACAGAAGAACTCGATAAGGGGCCGCTGGCCACCAATAGCGATGATGCGGTGCTAGCGGATAAGATATCAAACCTAAGTATGAAACCGGGGGAGAATACCAATAATTTTTTCACCCCAAAGAATGCTTTTAAGACTTTTACTGGCTTGGAGAAAGAGACTTTAGTAATAGTGGATGCGGATGCCTTATTGCACCAGGAGTTGTTACAGTTTGAATTGGTTAACCCGGAGCAAAAAAAATAAACATGGAAGAGCAAGATAAAAAAATAAGCTTCGAGGGCTATCATATACCAGGGATAAAATCCGGGGAATATACTATTGCTCCATCCGTAGAATTTGAGTACCCGTCAGGAGGCATCCCCACCACCTGTTTCCAAGGCCCCGTATTAAAGATGTTGGTAGCCGGGCCACGCTTTATTCTTCCACCCCCCGAAATATATGCCGTATTCCCACCTCGGGATAGCCTCGGGGAATACGATAATGTCTTGCCTCATATTGAGTTAAGCAGTAGCAGTTTGCCTTGGTCGCGGCCAACTAAAAGTGGTGAAGTAAAAGAAGATGACCCAAAAGATATCCCTTGGCTAGCCCTATTACTCCTGCAAGAAGACGAGTGGACCGGTGACGACGCTAAGGTCAGTATTGAGAAAAAACCCTGGACAACCTACCGGGATCAGTTAGGGCTAAAGAAAGAAGTTACGGATCTTTCACCGGAAAAGGGAAAGGATTTTCCGCCGGTAAAAATTATAAACATTGAAGTCGAATTGCTCAAAAAAATTCTTCCAAGTGTAGAGGACTTAAAATGGCTTTCGCACATCAGAGTTGGGCATGATACGGAAGGTAAAGAAATTGAACGGGCCGTTTTGGTAAGCAATCGCCTGCCCAGAGCCGGCAGCAGGGCGGCGGTGCATTTGGTTTCGCTGGAGGGGAGACTGAAAAGTGATAGTAAGGATTTTGACTACACAAAAGCACTAAAGGACGGCAAAGTACCCCTGGTTAGCATCCATTCCTGGGAGTTCAGCTGCCCGGGCGATGATCAATTTGAGTTGAATGATAAGACGCTTAAAAAGCTCAAAGAAAAGTTAGGGGATGACTTTAATCCCGAAGAAAAGCTAGAGAAAAATAAGCTATACCGTGGTAAACCGGCATTTGTAGCCGCCATATCAAATTATACTCCAGAACAGCAAAAGCAATTGCTCGAAATCTGCCACATCCAAACTGAGACCTTCAAAGGCCTGATGAACGCCCTGGATCTAAAATGGATGCACATTCCCAAACCGGAGGAGGCGGAAGGAGAAGCCGCTGAGTTTTTCAATATCGGCAGTGTACCCTTGGCCCATGGTTTACGGCAGGGCGGAAAAACGGTGTCCTGGTACCGGGGGCCGTGCATTGCGGATAAAAACCTCAGTGACAGTATTGGCGATAAACTGCTAGAAAAACTGCCCATCCGCACGGCAGACCACCTCCTGATTTACAATAAGCAGACCAATATGCTGGACACCTCCTACGCAGCTGCCTGGGAAATCGGTCGCCTGCTGGTGGTGAGTAATCCGGGGATCGCCCAGAAAATCGCCCGCTGGAAGGTGGCCCATGCACGCGAGTTGGCGGTGGCCGAACAAAACCTGGTCTTCTCGCACATCCCCTTTACTGATGACGCTGAGGCCCAGTTGGAAAGCATAGAGATGGCGGAAGCGCTGCAAAACTACTTTACCGGGCTGAGTCTGCTTAAAGGCATTCCTTTCCATTACCTCATTCCGCACGAAAGCTATTTGCCGGATGAGTCTTTGCGCTTTTTCTATATTGATCCCCTCTGGGTAGAGTGCCTGCTAGATGGTGCCTTCAGCATTGGCCGAACCACTCAGTACGATGAGGTGCGGGAAAAGAAAAAAGATAATCAGAGTAAGTTCATGCTGGGTAAAAAAAGTGAACGCCCTACTATGATGGGCATATTGCTGCGTTCGGATCTGGTATCGGGCTGGCCGTCTTTGATGGTGGATGCTAAAGGTGTTAGCTCACTTTCATGCCTGCGCTTTGAACGCTTGGGGCCTAACGTACTGCTCGCGATATTCAAAGGGGAAATAGAGAAACTTTCTATTCATCTACCGCCGGAGTCGCTTCATTTTGGCTTTAGTCGGTCATGGAACGAAGAAGGTCGTTACTCCAAAGAGTTAAAAGACCTAAGAACGGGTAAGGAAATTGAAGACAAGAGCTGTGATATCTACTTCAAGGGGGAGCCAGATCCATCTGAAGAGGAGCCATCGGAGGAAAATGCGGATTGGGCAGCGCTGCGAGTTGTTAAAATACTGAGCTGTAAGAAAGCGATAGAAGTGCTGACCGTCTCTATAGAGCACTCCGGGCATTTCGCTATTGAATTGCTGGAAGGAGTACCGAAATTAGAGGTGGAAGTCAATCCCTCCTAAACTATACTCACAATTTCAGTGAGCAGAAGTCGTATTTTGTTCTCGATGAAATTGTTGTCGATCTCTACCTCTCCAGCGGCCAGACGGGTTCGTCCATCCCGCAGGTAGTGCTCGAGTCAAGGCAAGTGATTTTGGCGTACAGGAGGGCTTTCCCGATATGCGCTCAAGGGTTGCGAATTGCCGACCCCGGCAACTCGCAACCCGCATTCACACACCTCTCCCCTACTTCAAAGATTGAATCCAACGCGCAATCTTAGTCGCATCCGCTTTTGGAACTTGTGGCATCGGCGCCATCGGAGTCGCATAATCAGGCCAGTTGGCGGGTTCCGGACTATAAATCAATTCCACAATTCTATCGACGGAGTAATTGCGTTTTGCAATATCCTTGTAGGCTGGTCCTACTTGCTTTTTATTGACTTGATGACAGGCAATACAAGTATTTCTAGTCAGCAGCGGTTCTATTTCAGCAAAGGTGGGCACACTAGGCTTTGCAGGGCTCGGTCTCTTGGCCACTTTTTTCTTAGCCATTTTGGCCTTCGCTTTTGCTTTCTGAGCCGCTATTACCGAAGACCGGAAGGTGCTCCAATCATTGCTACCTAGAGCTTTATCGCCAGGTATTGCATTCAAGGTATAGTAAGCCATATTATGAAGCACGGATTGCTGTGTTACTTTACTTTTCATACCCGAAACATTGATCTCATGTACATAGTAGGGCTTGAGATTTTCAACCTTCAATCGGACCGTTTTGCCATCAGGCAACAATTTGACACCGCTGATTTGCAGTGAATCGATATTGATGGTTGGACTTCCATAAACGGGATGGTATTTATAAATATAATTGCGGCCGCTATAGCTATCCAGATCCAGGGCTAATGCGGAATCAACGGCTTGCGTGAATTCGATTTCGAAACCACCGGTCATCGCCCGCACGGTTTTCATTTCAAAGGGTGTTTTACCCGTCCAAACCAGGCGTTCTAGGCCAGCTGTTCTGTCACCGGCACTCCCCCACCCTCTATTGGTTTCGCCAACGTAAAGGGAGCCATCATTGCCCCAAGCCATTCGTAGCACCCCAGATTGAAAGTTAGATTTAAAATCAAAGGCAACGCCTTGATAGGCGCCATTTACCTTCTCCAGTGCCACCCGCATGATTTTGCTCTGCCCCTGATCACCAATGAATAGTTGGCCGTCAAAGGGACCGAAGGCGCCTTTGTTATTATCTACTAGAATTTCAGCATTGGAGATACCCAAGACACCATGTGGTAGCCAAACCGCTGGAAGTTGCACCTCCGGAAATTCTTTTTTGACCTCAAATAATAAGTCCGGGTTTTCTTCCTCCAAAATATTAGCCTGTCTCTTATACACATCTCCGAGCCCACGAGACCGAGGCTGATCTCGT
>CAJXUM010000769.1 GCA_913060855.1 uncultured Lewinella sp.
GAGATCAGCCTCGGTCTCGTGGGCTCGGAGATGTGTATAAGAGACAGGTCTAGTAGTTTGACCTTATTTTACTCCAAGCACCTAATCGAAAAGATATATACCAGACGATGAGAGACGACATTCTAATGCAGTTCAGTATTTTGTTCGGCAGCATCGGCGTGACGATCAGTATTTTTTTTAGTGTCCTACTCATGATCAGAAAAGAGGCAGCCAGGTCGAATCTATTTTTAGCGATCTACTTGCTAGCTTTTGGATTGCGAATTGGTAAATCACTATTCCACAATTACTTTGAAATTCCGCCTACGCTCCGGATCTATATCTTGAGTATCTTGTTTTGTATAGGTCCATCCATCTGGCTGTTTACAAAATATCTAGTGTACCCGAAAGGAAAAAAAGTATTTCGAGAGGGCTTGCACTATCTACTGTTTATAGTAATGCTTCCGATCTGTTGGTTTATTCCCAATAATGGCTCCTTGGCATTTATCCTATTTTATAATGCTACGATATTGCATATGTTGGGCTATACCTTGTATACTTTCTATTGGTTGCAGAAGGCTCAAAGAGGGGAAAACATTAAGTTGAATAGCCAAGTCACAAGATGGCTTCAGGCATTTCTAGTCGTAAATATGATCACCATTATCGGCTACTTTTTAATCTCCCAGGAAATCATCCCTTTCTACCTGGGGTTAGCCTTTTTATATTCTATCGTAGTGGTGATTTTTAGTGCATGGGGCTTGAAGATCCCTCAATTGTTTTCAGCTCCTTCGGAAAAATACCAAGCTTCCCACCTTAGTATCGATCAGTCAGCACAATTGTTTATTAAGTTGAAACATTTGATGGAGGTGGAAAAAGTTTACCTGGATTCTTCCCTGAGTTTAGCTAAACTAAGTCAGCAAGTAAATGCGAGCCCCAAAGAAGTATCGCAAGCCATCAATCAAGTAGAACAACTCAATTACGCACAGTTTATTTCGAAATTCCGGGTAGAAGAAGCCAAGCGTTTATTAAAATCGCCTTCACATCGGCCATTCAAAATATCGGCTATTGCCTATGATAGTGGGTTTAATAGCATATCCTCCTTTAATCTACTTTTCAAAAAACATACAAAACTCACCGCAAAAGAATTTAGAGACGGAGAAAACCCAAGTAGTATGCCCAAAACATGAATTAGGTAGGAATCTAGCATGCGCTTCCTGAATATTGAGCCAAAATTAATATTTATGAAAAACATCACTTTCCTATTTTTCTTGATCCTAACTTTAGCGGCTTGTAAGTCACAACTGCAACAGCCACAACATTGGGAACCTACCCATAATTTTACGGTTAAACGGCTCATTATTCTAAATGATAAAAATGAGATATTAATGGGCAAAGTCGAATCCAATTGGTACACTCCGTCCCTTGTTTACGATCAGCGCCAGTACATCAAAGAGTCTTTGGATAGTTTGTCCAATGAGTACGGTGTCGAAATAGCTTCTCCCCAACTTCGAGGGTACTTTAGTTACAAGTATGAATACCATCCTTATTCTACGCTCAGGGCATACTATGTAGCGAAGTACAGCGGTGGCGACATAAAAGTGCCGGCTGAAATGGAAGAGGTCAAATGGATGCCGATTGAGGAAGCCATCCTGAAAACCCCCGTTCATTCTATGAAAATCATTACAGAACAATTGCTAAATTTTCCAGATACCATTTGGGGAGGATCTTTTATGGTGTATCGGGAAGGGGAGGAACACCAAGCCCGATTGGTAGAGCCTTTCTATCCGCTGTCTAATTAGCTCATTTTAAAACAACTTCAACTATGAAAATAGGATTTGCTATTTTTAGGCAATGAAAATGCTTGAAGAAATAGTGAGAATACTTGGAAAGCCCTTTCCTGAAGAAGAAACCAGGTTTGGGTATTTCCGGAACCTTATTCTCCTAAGTTTATTTGTAACCTTATTCCTTTACATCTTTCGGCCCTTTGGCATTTCCACGCTAGCATCCAAGCAGTTTCTTATCTGTTTAGGTTTTGGCGGAATGACTTTCCTTGGAGCGGCTATTTATGAAGTCATAGTTGATCAAATATTACATCTTAAAGGAAAGGGAGAACATTGGACGTTTGGCAAATGGATACTGAATAATTTGGGTATCATGTTCTTTATCAGTTTGGCCAACTTCCTTTTTGCCCGCCTCTTGATTTTTGGGTACATTCAATGGGCTCTTTTTCCTCAAATGATATACAGTACTTTTATGATCGGTATCATTCCCCTGGTCATGCTTGGCGGGTTCTCCTTATTAAAAGAAGAAAAAAAGTACCAAAGTATTGCAGCTGAAATCAATCAGGAAGAAGCCTTCTCTTCTCAAAAAAAGGCTATAGTAAATCCTACTGTTATTGCTATTCCGGTGAATCAAATTAAATACGTAGAAGCCTGGCAGAACTATGCTAAAATCGGATATATCAACGCTGAAGGTCATTTGAAAATCAAAACGGAGCGTATTACCTTAAAGGAAATTTTGGCTAAAACCGAGGAAAGCTCAATCACCAGGTGTCATCGGTCCTTTTTGGTGAATAGAGATGCCATTATTGCCACTACTGGAAATGCGCAGGGGCTTCTATTGACCCTAGCTGATTGTGATAAGTTAATTCCTGTTTCCAGAACCCTTGTGCCGGTCTTTAGAAAATGCTGAGCGCTATTTTTCCCCTGTAATTCGTCCCATCATCTTGTCAATCATCACTTTTAGTTTGTCGTTCGTCCCAATACGTACCAGTCGCCACATTGTCCTTGTTTCCAGCCGATTTGCGGAATAGCTTTGGTGTATTCATCCACAAAATCATTACCAATGAACTGGAAAAAATGGATCAAATACACCGGCGTTTTTTTAATGGTAGTCATGGCCGTGGCACTCGTATGGATTAGCCGAGAAGGCAAACGTATATATGGTGGCCTTACTACCCGTGTCGATTATGAGCAGTTTAAACCAGCGGAGGGCTCCTTCGCTATCACCCAAGTCAATATCTTATCGGCTGATGGAGATAGTATTATTCCCAACCAAACCGTTCTGATCGAAAACGGCCTCATTACCGCTATTGATAGTACCTTGACGCTTTCATCTGCCACCACCCTCATTGATGGATCGGAGAAATATTTAATCCCGGGTCTAATAGATACACATGTTCATCTATTTCAAAGTCCCAATGACCTGCTGCTTTATTTAGCCAATGGTGTTACCGAAATTCGGGAGCTGATTGGAGAAAAAGACCATTTGGAGTGGAAACAACAAATAGAAACGGGGAGAATCGGTCCCAAAATGTTCGTCGCCTCACCTCGACTAGGTAGTTTTGATCAGATGGAAGGATGGTTTATGAGCTTTTCACAAGGATTCATGAACGTCAAGAATGCCGAAGAAGCCAGGAAAACAGTGAAAAGCTTACATGATGCAGGCTATGATGGAATAAAAGTGTACAGTCATTTAAATAAGGAGAGCTATTTGGCCGTAACCGAAACCGCAACTGCCTTAGGAATGCCTGTTTTTGGCCATATCCCCTGGAGTGTAGGTTTTTCGGATATATGGGAGAGTGGACAAAGTGACATTGCTCATTTTGAAGAATTGATGAATGCACTAAGTAGGGAGTTCAGTGATAAAAGGAAGATCGGTAGTTTCAACGGCAATGAGGAGGCGTTTTTAGATTTCGTTGGAGAACGAAGCGATGCTTTGGCCGAGAATTTAATAAAAAATGATATTGCGGTTACCTCTACTTTGTGGCTCACCGAAAGCTTTGCCAAACAACCCTTTAATCTTGAACAAGTTCTGCAAGAAGTTGAGTTGGAATATGAAAACCCGGGCATCAGCGAATGGGTCACCTTTATTCCGCAGGGGTTGGGCTGGCTTCCGGCTGTTAATCGCTATCGACTGCCAGAAAACCTGACCGTTGATCAAATAAAAGGCAGTAAAAAGTATTGGGAAACTTATGTGAAAGCCTGTCAAATACTGGCTGCGAATTTGGCTAATGAGGGTGTTAAGATTATGGCAGGTACGGATGCTAATTTACCTCCTGCGGTACCTGGATTCTCATTGCATGATGAACTCGGAAGTCTAAATCGTGCAGGAATGTCTCCCTCACAGGTCTTGAAAGCCGCAACTTCAGTACCTGCGGCATGGTTAAAAAGCAATTCAGGAAAGGTTTTGCCCGGATATTTAGCTAATTTGGTGCCTGTCTCTTATACACATCTGACGCTGCCGACGAAGAGGAT
>CAJXUM010000770.1 GCA_913060855.1 uncultured Lewinella sp.
CTACACTATCCTCTTCGTCGGCAGCGTCAGATGTGTATAAGAGACAGACATTAGCCGGGTTGATAGAGATAGCACTTTCAAAAGCTTGAATGGCTCTATTGGTACAAAACTCTCGAACCTTGTCGACCGTAGTCCGCTGAATACAAATTGTAAATGTAGTCCCTGTAATGGACCAAGACTCTTCGGTGTTTTCCAATTCGGCTATTTGCTGAGCGTAATGCCCAGAGATGCCAGGATGTTCCAAAGTGAACCATTTACTAGCCAATTGCTTATAGGCTGCCACTTTAGTCGAATCTTCGGTTGTTATTTCAGCGAGAGCTTCCTCTAGTAAGAAGACTTCGGCTTGCTGGCCGGAGGTCATACTAGATTTTGCCTCTTTCAATAAAACATTGACATCCGTCTGTTCAGCATTTAGGAGTCTTGACTTTTCAATTTCCTGCTGTGCTGGTGGCTTCGTTTTACAACCAAAGTATAACAAAAAGAATAACAAAAGAGCCGATCCGCTAAGCCAATATTGTAATCTTGTCATAGTTTTCAATTTCCGGATGGTCTTTTAATTCCGATCAATTATTCCCCTCCGTCCTCTGGTAGAGCGGTTACATTCTCTTTAACTTGCTCTACAAACACCTTGGCGGGTTTGAAGGCAGGTATAAAGTGTTCTGGAATCTCAATCGCCTTATTTTTCTTGATATGGCGACCGATTTTCTTAGCTCTCTTCTTCACGATGAAGGAACCGAAACCTCTTACGTAAACATTTTCCCCATCAGCTAGGGAATTCTTTACTTCCTTGAAAAATGTCTCCAAAGTAACTAACACATCGACCTTGGGGACTCCCGTCTTTTCAGAGATGGCCGCTACTAGATCAGCTTTTCTCATCGTTATATATTGGTTTATAGTAAGTTATAATAAACGACATAGGTGTCGAAAAATGAGAGGCAAATTTCGCAATTTTTTCAGTATTCCGAAAAAAAAGGCCATTTTATTTTATACAATTTCACTAAGAGTCAATTGGTTACGATTTAAAGCAATACTTATTTGAGCTTAAAGATGGATATCGTTGAAATAAAATAGGCCAATTCACAGCCTAAAACGACTTAAATTTGTCGGTTAGAGAATGTCACTTAATATGGTTCTTTGTCCAATGCCCTCCGAAAATTAGCATTTATTATGATCAAAGGTCCTCTAATTGATAGTGACTGACTCACTTTTAGGGGTGATTATTTACCTCATTCAGTAATATAGCCTTAATTTTCGAGACCTCACACATGCTTACTTCTTTTTATGTAAGCTTTAGTTATCTTTGCGATTGCTTTATATATATAACACTTTCCTGCATATTTACAGGTAAATAAATCAACATATATGTTGCTATCCATGACAGGTTATGGTAGGGCGAAATTGCCATACCAGGAAAAGACTATTTCTGTAGAAGTTAGGTCTTTGAATAGTAAATACACTGACCTAAGAATAAAGTATCCTCAAAATTATCGTGAAAAAGAGGTGGAGCTGCGCAAAATGGTCAGTAGGTATGCACAGAGAGGAAAGATTGATATCAACATTGAAGTGAAGTCTGAGCACGGTGACGAAGCTTTTGGTTTAAATAAATCACTGTTCCGTCGGTATTTTCAGGAATTGAATAGTTTAGCAACAGAGCTGGACTTTCCTAAGGGAGATATGCTGCAAGCTATTCTTCGAATTCCCAATGTCATTTCCAATGAGGAAGACTCAATGGATGATGATGAGTGGCAGACACTGGTTGAGACAATGAACCAAGCGCTCAAGAATTTTGGACAATACCGGGAGGCAGAAGGGCAAGCGATGGAAGCGGACTTGAGAGAGCGCCTGACAAACATTACCTCTTTCCTAAAGCAATTGGACCCGCACGAAGCCGAGCGCGTGACACGCCTACGACAACGACTCAGTCAGAATCTAGAAGAATATTTAGGTAAGGACAAGATAGATGAGAATCGATTTGAGCAAGAGATTCTGTTTTACCTAGAAAAGATAGACATTACCGAAGAGAAGGTTCGATTAGAGCAACATTGTAAGTACTTCCTTGAGCAATTAGACTTGGATATGGCTTCGAAAGGTCGCAAACTCAACTTCATTAGCCAAGAAATGGGTAGAGAGATCAACACCATGGGTGCCAAAGCTTATTCTGCTAACATTCAAAGATTGGTAGTTGGAATGAAAGATGAACTCGAAAAAGTAAAAGAACAAGTAGCCAATTCTTTATAAGTGGTTTCAAATAAAAAACTTTTAATCTTCACCGCTCCTTCCGGCGCTGGTAAAACTACGATCGTAAGACATCTGCTCTCGCATTTCGACGAGCTAGCTTTTTCTATTTCTGTTACCACTCGTTCTCGCAGGCATTATGAGCAAGAGGGAGTGGACTACTACTTTCGATCCGAAGAAGAATTCAAAAAATTACAGGCAGAAGATGCCTTTGTAGAATCGGAAGAAGTGTATAAAGGCTTGTTTTACGGTACCCTGCGAAGTGAAGTGGAACGCTTGTGGTCATTGGGTAAAAGTATTATCTTTGATATAGATGTAAAAGGCGCTCGTAACCTAAAACATCAATTTCCAGAAGAAGCTTTAACCGTTTTTATCAGGCCTCCCTCTGCCGAGGTTCTTTTTGAGCGACTCCGCAAACGCCAAACAGAAGATAACGAAAGTCTGCAAAAACGGATTGATAAGGCAGTAGAAGAATTGTCCTTCGAAAAAGAGTTTGACCTAGTGCTCGTCAATGACAAGCTTGAGGTAGCCTTACAGGAAGCAGAACAAATAGTAACGGGTTTTATCAATCAATAAGTGGACAGATGGAGACGATAACCACTAACGGAATAAAAGTAAGTGTAGAGAATAAATATCGATCAGACTATTCCCATCCGCTGGCTAGTCGATATGTCTTTTCCTATCGTATTATTATCGAAAACCAAAGTACAGGAACGGTTCAACTCATGCGACGGCACTGGTTTATCCAAGATGCTAGTGGTAAGTTGAAAGAAGTAGAAGGAGAAGGAGTTATCGGCAAGCAACCGATTTTAGCGCCAGGTGAAACGCATGAATACTCCTCTTGGTGCCAATTGGCCACTCCCTTTGGACGCATGTACGGCTCCTACTTAATGGTGAAGAAACCCATGGACGAACCCTTTGAAGTAAAGATACCTGAATTCCGACCTGTTGCGCCTTACTTACTCAATTGAGAATTTCAATCATTTATGCGTGGAATAAGGAATAAGGACACGATCAAAATCGGTCCACAGCAAACCTCCCTGGTTTCAGATCCACTTGCTGTTGAAGCTCCACTAGAGGTCCAAATTTGGGACCATGAAAGCACCCTTTTTTTTCCATTTAATGTGACGATGCGAACGCCAGGTTCGGATGAGGAGCTAGTTCTAGGCTTTCTTTTTGCCGAAGGTATTATTGGTAAAAAAGAAGATGTGCTAGGGTTGCAGCAATTGAGTGAGAACCTCATTCAAATCACTCTTTCTCCCCGGATTAAATTAGATAAAACCGATGTTGACAGAAACTTCTACACTTCATCAAGTTGTGGCGTTTGTGGTAAGAAAAGTCTCGGAAAAATCCAACAATTCAGCTGCTACTTCCCTCCGAAAGCTTCTCCCATTGTTAGTATCGCAAAACTATTAGCACTCCCGCAACGGCTCTTTGCTGCACAATCGCTGTTCCAATTAACCGGTGGAATTCATGCGGCAGGTCTTTTCGATACGGATGGAGAATTATTATTCGCTAGAGAGGATGTAGGTCGTCATAATGCATTGGATAAGCTGATTGGAGCCGCTTTGCAGCAAGCCTTAGTGCCTTGGCGTGATGTTATCTTGGTGTTAAGTGGACGCATTAGCTTTGAGTTGGTACAAAAAGCCAGCATGTTGGGAATCCCGATTATTGTGGCAGTAGGGGCGCCATCTAGTCTGGCGGTAGACCTAGCAGAAGATTGCGGTATCACCCTCATTGGATTTGCCAAAGGCGACAGGTGTAATATTTATACGGGAGCAGAACGACTAATAACCAATGGCAAGCCCCTTGCGTCGCCCCCTGATCAAGTTCTGATATAGAAGCAAGCTATATTGCTATTCGAACAGCACTATATTTTATTGGAATGGGTTATCCGAAGCCTTGTGTTTGAAAGACCCTCTGTTTGAAAAAATCAGCCTAAGAGTTTTTAATCATGGGTACATAGCGTACTTTCGTAAGACATTCC
>CAJXUM010000771.1 GCA_913060855.1 uncultured Lewinella sp.
CTCAGATGTGTATAAGAGACAGTAAAAAAGATATGCCGACAGCCGTCAAGGAAGATTACCTCAAAGCGCTTTACTTTCTGAACAAGGAGGACAGTCGCATTAATTTGACGGAATTGAGTGATAAACTGGGGGTAAGTAAGCCGACTGCCAATAATATGATCAAGAAATTGGAGGAGCAAGGATGGGTGAATTACCGAAAATACAAACCGGTTGAATTGACAGAAAAAGGTCGAAAAACCGCGGCGCTAATCGTTCGAAAGCATCGCCTAACAGAACTTTTCTTGTATAAAATCATGGACTTTGGGTGGGAAGAAGTGCATGAAATCGCGGAGCAAATGGAGCACATTCCATCTGAAAAACTATTTGCCCGGATGGATGAAATGCTGAATTACCCCAAAGTAGATCCGCATGGCTCTCCTATCCCCAACCAAGAGGGCAATGTAGTAGAACAACAGTATCAATCATTGGTCGATTTAGCAGTTGGACAGAAAGTACAATTGTCTGCTTTGACAAAAAGTTCGGTAGACTTATTGCATTACCTAAATGAGTTAAAGATCGAATTGGGTACCCATATAGAGGTATTGAAAAAAGAACCCTTCGATAATAGCCTGATCATAAGCTGCAACGGAAAAGCCCCATTGATGGTCAGTCAAAAAGTCGCGAAAAGCTTGCTGGTGACGACTGTGGGCTAACTGCAAAAAAATCACTAAACTCCAGCAGTGAGTTGGTCGATACTCAGTAGGTTATTTTCTATCAACTTCACCATTTTTGGATAGGTTAATATCTGATGTTCGCTACTAGTTTTACTAGTATGCGGGCTTTAGCTTCGAGCCTGCTCGTATACACGCTTACGTCTCGGGCTCCTGCCCGATTGATATGGCTTGGGAGTAGCGGCCAGGAGCCCGCTGCGTAGTACCGCGAACAAGCATGAGCTTGTCGCATACAATCCGCCACGAAACCCGACATACAAGCATGAGCTTGTAGCCAACATAGATTTAAAGAGCAGAGATTTTTAGGGAAATAAATATTGGTTATTGATTAACCTATCGACCACTCCACTTCAGAATTCTTATTTTAAAATAGAAAAACTTGATAAAGTTAGGAATCCTATCTATATTTGCGTCATGCTTGTTGATAACATGCAAACGTATAAGTTTCCAATGAACTAGAAACAATCTATTCAGACGTTGAAATTGTCATTTTTTTACTCCTAAAAGTTAGGAATCCTAACTTAAATAAATACTTTAATCATGAAAATCTATTATTCTGCTCTATTCGCTATTCTTTTTTCGCCTTTCATTATGGCGCAAGGTGGTAATGAAGACACGAGCTTCAAGGCTTCAGCAGATTTGAAGATTATCCATACTTCGGTGATATTGGATGACCGCTTGGATCAGCTAGTATTTTCGATAGAGGTAGAGGGCCAGGCGGGTGCTTCGGTACCCAAAGCAGTGGGCCAAATGGATGGAGCGCCTGTCTTAGGCTATGTGTTTCCGACCTCTTTGAAGGCAACCGATGTAGGTTTTAGTGCAACGGAGGGAATCGTGGCCCTCGCTTTAACGTCTCATCCTGATTTTGATGACACGCCCTTATGGGATGAAGACAATGACAGTGATTATGCGAATGATGGCGTCATTTGGCATCCGCATTGGGTAGTCCTCATTGAAGACAAGCGGGTAGCTGGCGGTCTAGCCGTCAAACAATTTAAGTCTGACAATAAGGAAGTAAGTTTGCCTCCGACAAATCCTGGTATGCCGATGTACATGGATTCCCCTGGTTTTCCCGTCATCACCAGAGGGAATACGATGCGAGTCGTTGTACCACTTTTTCGAATGAATCATCAAACGAACTTTAAGTTTGACGCCGTGGCGGCCTACATGCAAGTGAATGGTTCTAAATCTGACCTTCCGATGCTGGGTGTATATAAGGTGTATTCGGTAGCTTCCGGTAATTTGTCTTTGCCGTATCAAGTGAGTAAGTAATTTGAGCACGGTGTGGCTTACTAGCCTTTAATATACTTGACGTATAAGCGGGGTGGTATAAGGTCGGGATTCACGCCAGCTATTGATGAACACGGAGGCACGGAGGAGTAGAGGATTATTTCTTCGAACTGACTTTCTCTCTTCTACGATCAGTATTCAATCTATCTTCATTCTTTAAAATTCAATACAGTATGGAAACGATAGTCCAAAAAAGAGTAAATATTTGGGACACTTACGTCACCAAAAAAGATGGTAGTATCATGCATTTCGACATTGTCGCTCCTGTCGATATCACCAGCACAGAAACCATTTATACTTATGGGAAAGAATATTTACAAGCTAAGCAGCAAATGGGGCAGCCTTTAAGTTCCGAGCAATGCCGGCTTTGTCACATCGAACAGCTTCGCCCCGAGTGGGAAGAAGAGATTAAAGCAAAGGGTTTCTTCATTATTGAGATGGAAGGGTGCTAAAAAAAATTGCGCCTTTTAATTAGGATTACTAACTTAGTGCATGCCGGCCTTGAAGAGACTTGGCTCAACCCAACTATCTTCAGGTGCGGTATGTACAGAAATAATTATAGCAATTGGTTTAAGTAATTTCCTATGTCTAAGAGTGCGTTTGACCCCGACCAACAAAACAATAATCTAGCCAGCAAGACGGTGGCTGCTTTAGAAAGAATATCGCAGGTGTATCGGTTACTGCTGTGGGATCATGCGAAAGAATTAGGCTTGAGTCCTATCCAAATTCAACTCTTGATCTTTGTTGGACATCATAAAGAGGCCTTGTGCAATGTAAGTTACTTAGCCAAAGAATTCAATGTGACCAAACCTACGATAAGTGACGCCGTCCGAGTATTGTTCCAAAAAGGGAAAATAGAGAAGACCTATTCTGAAACGGACAAAAGGGCTTACACGATTTCTTTGAGTCCAGCGGGGCAAGCGATCGTAGCACAAACAGAGGGCTTCGCCGATCCTATCCAGGAAATAATCAATAAATATGATGCCGGGAGTCAGGCTCAGCTGTTTACTTTCTTAAGTGAAATCATCCAACAACTTCAACAATCGCAAATCCTAACTACGCAAAGGCATTGTTATGCTTGTCGGTTTTATAAAAAAAATACGAATGGAGCATTCTGTAATTTGCTAGAACAACAGCTCCGGCAGGAAGAAATAAGACTGGATTGTCCGGAGTTCTCCTTAGCGGAGTGAAAGGTGAAGTGGAGAAGAGGTGAAGTAGTGAGAACAAACCCCACTTCACTTCTTCTCCACTTCACGTCTTCACTCACTACATCCCTACATGCGTGACCTGTTCATCCGTCAATAAGGGTTTCCTTTGATAGCGTAGAAAAAGTTGGACCGTAGCAAGTACATCCTTTTCACAATAGCGCGAAATACGAGGCAATGCATCTTCTTCCCAGAATACCCGTCCAACTTCGCTCCCATCTATGTCATCCTTTGGAGAAGGAAAGCCCAAGATGGCCGCCAACAACTTCAAGGAGGTATAATGCTTGTAATCGCCAAATTTCCATAGCTCGAGTGTATCTAGCAGATGCTTGGTTTCCCAGGGCTTTTTCCCAGCGAGATTAAGTGCATCGGGAAGGGCTAAGGTATTGATCACCATTCGTCGACATATATAAGGTATATCAAACTCCCTTATATTATGGCCACAAATAAAATGTTTGTTGGGGTTGTTGTAGTGCTGCTGCACCAATTGAGTAAACTTCTCTAGTACCTCTACTTCGTCTGCACTAGCAAAAGACTTTAAGCGAACGTGGAGTTCTTTTGTCTCTTTGTCTCTTCTGACACTGCCGACTGATATACACACAATTTTTCCAAACTCAGCGTAGATACCCGCTTTCTCAGGATATAGCTCTGCCGCTTCTTCTTCCGTCGGGGGATCATCATAGCGTCGCAGAATCTGTTTACTCTTAGTTTGCCACAAAGTCTGCAAAGCGGGATCCATTTCACTGTATAGATGCTTATTGGAAACGGTTTCAATATCCAAGAAGAGTACATTACCAATGTCAACCTTGTCTATCATGCTGTTTTTACTGTTTGATACTACAAATATAATTAAAATTGAACTATTTTGCAAACATTTTTTAACCAAATAAATTACAAAATGAAGTTTTCACTTACTCCCATCCTTTTTCATAGGTAACCAATAATCAGAAAAATGCCTACTTTTTTAGCTATTCCTGCAGGGATTAACCATTTTTTTGCGCATAAATAA
>CAJXUM010000772.1 GCA_913060855.1 uncultured Lewinella sp.
ACGAGATCAGCCTCGGTCTCGTGGGCTCGGAGATGTGTATAAGAGACAGTAGTAACGGAAAATGGTATTCTCGAAGGAAACTATGATACGAAAAATGGCATTCAAAAATACTTTGGAATTCCTTTTGCAAAGCCTCCAGTAGATGATTTGAGATGGAGAGCGCCTCAGCCACTCGATAATTGGCAAGGAGTGAGGCATGCCAAACACTTTGGGCCACGTGCGATGCAGGCCCCGATATTTGGTGACATGAAGTTTCGTTCTGACGGTATTAGTGAAGACTGTCTTTATTTAAATGTATGGACACCCGCCACCCGCAATACCAAAAATCTTCCAGTCTTGGTTTATTTTTATGGTGGAGGCTTTGTGGCAGGTGATGGTTCTGAGCCGCGCTACGACGGAGAGAGTATGGCCGAAAAAGGGATAGTCACGGTCACCGTCAATTATCGGCTAAATATTTTTGGCTTTTTTGCACATCCTGACTTGAGTGCAGAGGCATCTTACAAAGCTTCCGGCAATTATGGTTTGCTAGACCAAACCGCAGCTTTACAGTGGGTGCAAAAAAATATCGCCGCTTTCGGAGGTGACCCCAATAAGGTAACCATTGCGGGAGAATCTGCTGGTTCTATCTCTGTTAGTTTACAAATGGCTTCTCCTTTAGCTAAGGATATGATAGCAGGAGCGATTGGTGAAAGCGGAGCATCTATCCATCCCACATTGCCGCCTACCTCATTGGCTGAAGCGGAGCAAATCGGATCGGACTTTGCCCAAAAAGCAGGTTATCCCAAATTAGCAGATTTAAGAAAAGCAAGTACCCGTGAGATTTACGAGATTTATAATGAGTCCAAGCGATTTGGTTTTCCAGTGGTAGTCGATGGTTATTTTTTACCCCAAACACTTCCGGATATATTTGAGAAAGGAGCGCAAGCGCAAGTGCCTTTATTACTGGGTTGGAATTCTGCTGAAATTCCAGGGATGGCCTTTATGCAGGGGCAGCCCTATACGGAGGAAGCTTATGTAGCGAAGGTGAAAGAGAATTACCCCGAAAAGCATGCCGAAATATTGAAGTTATACCCCCATGGTTCGGCCAAAGAAATTGAATATTCTGCCACAGCCCTGGCCTCTGACCGATTTATTGCCTATAGCACTTGGAAATGGTTTGACCTACACCGGAAAAACAGCCAACAGCCAGTTTACCGCTATCTATATAGCAAATTACGGCCCCCTCTAGTCGATCAAACTTTGGCGTCAGGCTTGGCTGGCGGAACCGTAAAAAAGGATCCGAATGCACCCAAGATGCCAGCAGCTATAGGTGCTCCACATGCCTGTGAAATTGAATATTGTATGGGCAACTTACCTTTGGTGCATGATTATGCCTGGACAGCTGATGACCATAAAGTATCAGAAACTATGCAATCCTATTTTGCCAATTTTATCAAAACAGGTAACCCCAATGGTGAAGGTCTAGCTAAGTGGCCAGTGGTAAAGGGAGCGGACGCAATGCCATCCGTTATGATTATTGATACCGAAAGCAAATCTGTCAAAGCCAAGCAGGATGCTCGATATGAATTACTGGATAATACTTATTTAAAAGGAGAGTAATGACCTAGTAATAGGAAGACATTATTTATCAAAATAAACGACAAACCATGAAAAAAATAATCGCTGTACTAACACTGGTATTAGGGGCTAATTACTATGGAATTGCTCAGTTGCAAACCGGACTTGATGTGGCAGTTACCGATACAGAATCGGGTAAGGTAAGAGGGCTGATTCACGATGGTATCTATACCTATAAAGGTATTCCTTACGCTACGGCTAAACGTTTTGAAACGGCTCAAAAACCGACAGCTTGGGAAGGCGTTAGGAGTTCGATGACTTGGGGACCAGTTGCCCCATTGCTTCAACCCATTACCAGCGTTTCCGACGAAATTGAGTTTGTCTTCGATCACGACTGGGGTTACACCAGCGAAGATTGTTTAGTACTTAATGTCTGGACACCAGGAATTAATGATGGTAAAAAACGCCCGGTCATGTTTTGGATTCACGGGGGCGGTTTTACGGCTGGATCATCGCAAGAATTGCCTTCTTATCATGGCGAAAATTTGGCCAAAAGAGGAGATGTTGTTGTCGTCTCCATCAATCACCGACTCAATGTTTTAGGATTTTTGGACCTTTCTGCTTACGGAGAAAAATACCAGCATTCGGCCAATAACAGTATCCAAGACATGAAGATGGCCTTGGATTGGGTACAAGAAAATATTGCCAATTTTGGAGGCGATCCTGACAATGTAACCATCTTTGGTCAATCGGGAGGTGGTGCAAAGGTCAATACCCTGATGGGAATGCCATCCGCTAAAGGTTTGTTCCATAAAGCGATAAATCAGAGCGGGTCTTTCAGAATGGAGATGCAAGAAAAAAAGGTAACCCAAGAACTGGCTGCGGAAGTATTAAAAGAACTAAATCTGTCTCCTAATGAAGTGGATCAAATACAGGAGGTTCCGTTTCCCAGATTGGCAGAGGCCGGTCAAAAGGCTTTAAAGACGGTGACTGAGAAGCTAAAAGCAGCAGGAGTAGCCATCCCTGGCTTCGGATTAAATTGGGGGCCTAGTCGAGAGGGAAATCTATTGCCTTATCAGCTATTTTCAACAGAAGCACTCCAATTATCTAAAGATATACCACTTTTGATTGGGACCACTAAAAACGAATTCATGCCTTCATTAGGTGCAGGTATGAGCCATGCCTCCTTGGCCGAAGTAGAAGGTTTTATCAAAAAACAATATGGGAAAAATGCAGCCAACTACATGAAAGCGGTCAAAAAAGCCTACCCAAAGGATACCAAACCTTCGGATCTAATGGATATAGATACTCGGTTTCGACCCGGAGCCGTATTTCAGGCCAATGCCAAGTCTTCGATTAAGGGTGGGGCACCCGTTTATATGTACCTTTTTTCCTGGCAATCTCCCGTTATGAATGGGAAATACAAAGCGCTTCATTGCATGGAGATAGCTTTTGCCTTTGATACGATTGAGCGTACCAAAAACATGACAGGAGGGACCAAAGAAGCCCAAGCATTAGCTGATAAGGTGAGCCCTGCCTGGATCAATTTTGCACGCCATGGTAATCCCAATCACGCTGGTTTACCCAAATGGGAGGCCTACAATGCAAAAAAAGGAACCACTATGTTTTTTGATAAAGAATGTTATATTCGGTATCATCACGATCAGGATTTGATGGAATTAATAAAGATGGCCCAGAATTAGCAGTTTCATAATTTATGTATTAGGAAGAAGGGAGAAAGATGGGGAAAGCTGTATCTTCAGCTCGAATTGAAAAGCCGGATGTATTTTGAGCAGCTAATCATACTACTGGACATTTTACTCCAACCGGGTTTAAAAGCTTAGGGTTGAAGGTTTATACCACGGAATTAAACCTTCAATTTTCAACTGATAAACCGTATTTGTCCAGTAGTATGGCAGCTAATCTTTGCCTATCGGCTATAAATTCATCATTAGCCTTTTGTAGTTAACAAAACGAAAATCATGACACCCAACGGCAAGCGAGCCTTACGTAAGCATCATTCGTATGTATTCGGAAGCTTACTATCTATTCTATTATTGACCGCCTGTACTACGGACGAAGCTACTGAACTTCTACCTCCAGAAGAAAATCGCTTTACCACAACTGTTCTCTCCCAGGCCAATACCTTAGACGAACCCATGGCTTTCACCTTTCTCAATGAGGAAGAGATGCTGGTAGTCGAAAGAAAAGGGGGGGTAAAGTCATTTCATGTCCTGGCAAACCAGATCAAAACGATAGCCACGATTCCTGTCAATATTTTGTATGTAAATAAAGAAGGCCGATCTAGGGCTGCGGAAGAAGGATTGATGGGTATAGCAGCGCATCCAAATTATGCCGAAAATAGTTGGATTTTCATGCTATATGCTGATCCTGACGAACCCAAGCATGTCTTGGCACGATGGGAGTATAAAGATGGCACCTTGAATGAGGACTCAAAGAAAGTTGTCTTGGAATATCCTACCCAACGAGAGGAATGTTGCCATACTGGCGGAGGGATGGTTTTTGATAAAGCAGGTAATCTATTTATAACAGTAGGAAATAATACCATCAATCCACCGCAAGGAACTTCCAATTTGGATGAACGGCCTGGTCATAAACTGTCCTGTCTCTTATACACATCTGACGCCTGCCGAC
>CAJXUM010000773.1 GCA_913060855.1 uncultured Lewinella sp.
GAGATCAGCCTCGGTCTCGTGGGCTCGGAGATGTGTATAAGAGACAGGATTTTCTTGCGCCAGGTTCAAGGTCCAGGCAGATTCAGCTAGGAAAACAAGTTTTCCGTCCTTGTCCTTGGCCAGGTCTCGCTTACGGCGGGTGAGAAATTCTTTGAGGGCGGCCGGATCGTCGCTAGCCACCCAACAAGCTTTGTGCAGATTGACAGGTTCGAAGCTACAGGAGGCCCCGTATTCATTTAATAGGCGATATTGAATGACATCGAATTGAAGTGCCCCGACGGTACCAACAATCTTTCGATTATTCATCTCACGCGTAAACAACTGTGCTAAGCCTTCATCCATCAATTCATTCAAGCCCTTATTGAGTTGCTTCGTTTTGAGTGGATCAGTATTATTGACGTAACGAAATTGTTCCGGCGAAAAACTGGGAATTCCTTTAAAATGCAATATTTCGCCCTCTGTTACGGAGTCCCCTATTTTGAAATTGCCTGAGTCATATAAACCAATCACATCACCAGGGTAAGCTTCTTCCACGACCGTCTTCTTAGAAGCCATGAAAGAGGTCGGGTTAGAAAATTTCATTTTCCGATTCTGACGGACGTGCAGGTAATTCGTATTGCGCTGGAAGGTCCCGGAGCAGACCCGAAGGAAAGCGATCCGATCCCGGTGTCTGGGATCCATATTCGCATGGATCTTAAATACGAATCCAGCAAATTTATCCTCTGTGGGGTCGATTTGTCGTTCCTCTGTTATGCGAGGTAGAGGTGTGGGAGCGATATCCACGAAGCAATCTAACAGCTCTCGTACCCCAAAGTTATTAATCGCACTACCAAAGAACACCGGCGATAATTCACCTTTGAGATAGGCTTGTTCATCAAATTTGGGATATACTTCTCGAATCATTTCCTCATCCGTACGCAATTCATCGGCTGCCTCCTCCCCTACTTCTTTATCCAATAATTCATCCTCTAGGTCGGTAATCTCAATGATATCTTCTTCATTCTGCTTCCCATGTGGGCGGAAAAGCACTAGTTTCTTTTCATAATTACTGTACACCCCTTTAAAGCGTTGCCCCATTCCGATTGGCCAACTCAATGGTGTCACTGTCAACCCGAGCTTTAGTTCTATCTCATCCAAAAGATCAAAACCATCCTTTCCTTCTCGGTCCAGCTTATTAACAAAGACAATGATGGGTGTGTTCCGCATGCGGCATACCTTGACCAATTTCTCCGTCTGGGTCTCCACCCCTTTCGCTACATCAATGACCACTATCACACTATCCACCGCCGTCAAGGTACGGTAAGTATCCTCGGCAAAATCCTGGTGCCCCGGTGTATCTAAGATATTGATTTTTAAGCCCCTATAATTGAATGCCATCACGGAAGTTGCGACAGAGATACCTCTTTGACGTTCTATTTCCATAAAGTCGGAGGTCGCACTCCGCTTCACCTTGTTCGACTTCACCGCCCCAGCCTCCTGGATCGCGCCACCAAACAACAATAACTTCTCCGTCAAGGTAGTTTTACCTGCATCCGGGTGACTGATGATGCCAAAGGTTTTCCGCTTCTTCAATTCTTCTAATAAACTCATGCTTTCCTTTTAAGGTCCCTACTCTAGTAAACACATCAGTAGAGAATCCGTTTTGAAGGGGCAAAAGTACGGAATTTTGGAAGATTTGGGCAGTGTTCTTTTATCAATAGTCTGTGGGGGCGTAAGTCCGAGGTCACAAGTTCAAGATCAACGCATCGTTTTTCGAATGATGATGCGCAAGAAGAACCATCTTTCTTGTTTTTCAAATCACGCCCAAGAAGTATGCCTTTCAAACTCCAGCGATAACATTGCATTTGATAGAACGCCAATTTTTCGTAATGAATTTTTTAGATAAATTTACATAGATCTTGTAAAGCCCCTTAATTCTTTGTGAGAACTAATCATTTACTGCTCTTGCCACATTTTTTACCTCAATCCACTTTTATACCATCCTATTTTAAAACCACTACTATAGTCGTATCATGAAATTCACAAAAATCTTCCTATTTAGTTTTTCACTTTTGGCAGTTCTCTCTTGTGAACGAAAAGCCTTAGATATTTATGTCGCTGAAAACGGTGATGACAATGCCGCAGGTACGATAGAAGCCCCACTTAAGACGATCGAAAAAGCTAGAGACCTGGCCAACACACTCAAAACAAAGGGTTCGGTCCATATCAATTTTCAAGACGGTACTTATTACTTATCTGAGCCGGTGATTTTGGGTTCCGCACATTCGGGGAGTAAGGCCCGCCCCATCACTTATCAGGCTGTTAATCCAGGTAAAGTCATCATTAGTGGCGGCACACGACTTTCACTTAGTTGGGAGCCCTATCAAAATGGGATTTACAAAGCGGCAATTCCGAATGAGGTATCGGTCATCGATCAACTTTATGTGAATGGAAGCAATCAGCGGATGGCGAGATTTCCGAACGCTATTGAGGGGAAAAATGTATTCGACACCTGGGATTTGTTGCACACCAAAGAACCAGATGTCGAAAATGACCCGCTAAATACCGAAAGAATAGCCTCATGGGATGATCCACAAGGAGCCTATGTTCACGCCATGCATTCGGCGCTTTGGGGAGACATGCATTGGTTGGTAAAAGGTCGAAAAGCGGACGGGACATTGGAGCTTGAAGGGGGATGGCAAAACAACCGCCCATCTCCGATGCACGCTCGTTATCGTATCATCGAAAATGTCTTTGAAGAATTGGATGTTCCGCAGGAATGGTACTTCGATAAGGCTGAAAAAACGCTTTATTATTATCCTGAATCTTCTACAGACCTTAAAAAGGCCACGATTGAAGTGGTGCGGCTGAAGCAACTCATCGTCTTCGACGGTACCAAAGAAAATCCGGTTCAGTTTATTCAATTCAAAGGATTCGTTTTCCGACATGCCGCCAGAAGTTTCATGGAAAATAAAGAGCAATTGCTCAGAAGTGATTGGACGACTTATAGAGGCGGTGCAGTCCAATTCAATGGGGCTGAAGACTGTACTATTTTAGATTGTGAATTTGATCAATTGGGAGGCAATAGCATTTTCGTCAATAATTACAACCGCATGATCACGATCAAAGGTTGCTACATTCACCATTCGGGAGCCAGCGGGGTGGCCTTCGTAGGAGACCCAGCTATGGTTAGGAGCCCTTTGTTCAGGTATGGGCCGCAGAATTATGATGAGCTCGATAAAACACCGGGGCCCAAAGGAGATAACTACCCCGAAGACTGTAGGGTAGAAGATTGCCTCATCACTATGACAGGACGTTTTGAAAAACAAACGGCTCCCGTGCAAATATCTATGTCTTCCAAAATAACTGTCAACCACTGCTCCATTTATGATGTCCCACGCGCAGGAATCAATATTAGTGAAGGCACTTTTGGAGGGCATATTATTGAGTATTGTGATGTCTTCAATACCGTGCTGGAAACCGGAGATCATGGCAGCTTCAACTCTTGGGGTAGAGATCGCTTTTGGACACCAAGCATACTAGGGACTGCCGAGCAAGTGGCGAAAGACCCGAACCTGCCTTTTCTCGATATGCTCGCCCCCAATATTATTCGCCATAGCCGTTGGCGCTGTGATCATGGTTGGGATATAGATTTGGATGATGGATCATCGCAGTATCGTATTTATAACAACCTACTCTTGAATCGAGGACTGAAGATGCGTGAAGGGTATGACCGAATCGCTTACAACAATATCATTATCAATAACAGTCTTCATCCGCATGTTTGGTATCCAGAAAGTGGCGATGTATTCAAAAGCAATATCGTATCGGGGGCGTATAAACCGGCTATTATGACCAGAGGTATTCCAGCCGATGGGAAATGGGGAGCCCAACTGGATTCCAACCTGTTCATCACCAATGAAGCGGACAGAACGAAGTTTGCACTCAACCAGGCCGACATTCACTCCTTAGTTGGTGATCCCTTGTTTCTCGATCCTGCTAAGGGAGATTTTCGGGTAGACTCACTTTCCCCAGCCCTACAGTTGGGATTCAAGAACTTCCCCATGACGGAATTTGGTGTCGTTTCAGAACGGCTGAAAAAAATAGCCAAGCAGCCGAAGATCCCCATTGTGCTGGCTATGGACAATAGCAATTCAAGCAAAACTTTTGAGTGGTATATGTGCTGTCTCTTATACACATCTGACGCTGCCGACGAAGAGGATAGTGTAGAT
>CAJXUM010000774.1 GCA_913060855.1 uncultured Lewinella sp.
TCAGCCTCGGTCTCGTGGGCTCGGAGATGTGTATAAGAGACAGCTATTTGTATTGCGTATTGTGTCATAGGTTATTTATTGAGATTGATCTACTTTTACATTGTAAAAAAAATAATGTCCCTTTTAAACGAACAGTTCAAAGAAAGATAAACAAAAAATATTAAGCTGTTATTCTCACTCAGAGATGTCCCCCCACAGCTTATTATTAGAAGGGCTTTTGTAAAGCAAAAGTCTCTTCAAAAAGAAATTTGAAACTTAGACTGTTCCCCCTTTTTAAAATGTTTTGGGTCCGTGTCATTATGTCCCCCTTTAGAAACAAATTTTACGCAAACGGACTCTAAAACTAAATTTTCAGCCTGCTCTAACCCGAGCGCACAAAAACTGTGAGCTTCCGGCTCTTGGAAATGTTTCCAAGAGCCGGCCTCGTTTCTAGGTCTTTCTATGCAGATTCCTAGTCATTTCTAATCCGTCCATTTCTTTCCTCTATCTATACCCGTCTATTTCTCGATTAATCATTCTAACGATTTAATTGTTACATTTATAACAATAAATCCTTAAAAATTATGAGTACTAATCCCACGACCCACTTCTCATATACACCAGCCGTTCAGTCTATTATCCCATTAATCTATGTAGCCTGGTCGGATCGCGTATTGAGTCCAACCGAAGTAACGGCGCTACAACGACAAGCTGCAGAACTCTCTTTTTTAAGTCCAGGCGACAAATTACAGCTACTTAAATGGAGTAATCCACTTTCTCCTCCCACCCCCGAGCTCTTCAAATATTGGGAGATTATGCTTCGGCAGGAGGCCAGCCACTTGCCATTAGCTAAACGAACCTCCTTAGTTGACCTCGGCTTATCCATGGCCAAAACCGCAGCCTTAAAGCGCCAGCAAGAATCTGATATCAATTGGGAGGCTGACGAGGTGCGCCAGGAATTAGAAGTCTTAGAGGAAGCCTTGCAACAAATTTCATGGAATACCTATCGCGTACTTTTCCCGAGTGCTACGCAGCAAAAAATAGCAGAACAGCAAAAAACGGCCTTCAAAGTGGAGGAGTTGATTCAGCTATTGGGCGGAGAATATATAGAGATCAAGCAAAAAGCTAAAAAATTATTGCAGGATCCCGTTTTTGCGTATCAAATACTGCCCGAGAAAGAAGCCTATCGGCAACAAGTTATGGCTTGGACCAAATTATTGGCCGCACAGGGGCTAGGGGCTCTCTCCTATCCTATCGAGTACGGCGGACAAGACGATATTGGTGCTTATGCAGCCTTCTTCGATACGATGGGACACCATGACATCAGCCTAGCCATTAAATTTGGTGTTCAATTTGGTTTGTTTGGCGGCAGTGTATTGGGACTAGGAACCAAGAAACATTACGATAAATATTTAACCAAAATCGGTACCCTCGAATTAGCGGGCTGCTTTGCGATGACAGAGACGGGGCATGGATCGAATGTACGCGGATTGGAAACAACAGCAGAATATGATCATGACAGCCAAACTATCGTGATCCACTCCCCTACCGAAGCTGCTGGTAAAGAATACATCGGTAACGCCTTACACGGAGAGATGGCTTCCGTTTTTGCCCAACTCATTGTCGATGGCGAAAATCATGGCGTACATGCTATTCTCGTCCCGATGAGAGACAAGGCCGGACAATTACTGCCAGGTATTCGGGTGCAGGATTGTGGCTATAAATTAGGTCTTAATGGCGTAGATAATGGTCGGATTTGGTTTGATAATGTCAGCGTGCCAAGGGAAAATCTATTGAATCGCTTTGGCGACATCAATGAAGAGGGTAAATATACGAGCCCGATTGAAAATCCTTCTCGTCGTTTTTTCACCATGCTAGGCACGCTAGTCGGAGGCCGGGTATGTGTACCGAGAGCCGGATTAAGTGCCGCCAAATCGGCGATAACCATTGCGATTCGTTATGCCCTGGGAAGGCGGCAATTTGCCCCAGCTATCACAGAACCTGAAACCCTTTTACTGGATTACCCTAGTCACCAGCGTAGACTAATGCCTTTATTGGCAAAGACCTACGCCTTGCATTTTGGCTTAGAGTACTTGAGCAATCGATTCACCAAGCACGAAGGAGACGATCTGAGAGAAATCGAAACCCTGGCGGCTGGTTTAAAGTCTTACGCTACCTGGTTTACAACAGCGAGTATTCAAGAATGCAGAGAGGCCTGTGGGGGGAAGGGATACTTGGCCGAAAATCGATTTGCCGCGCTGAAAGCTGATACAGAGATATTTACCACTTTTGAAGGAGACAATACCGTCCTCATGCAACTAGTAGCAAAAGGGGTCTTGACTAGTTTCAAAAAGGAATTTCACGAAGAAGGGACCTGGGCTGTGTTGCGCTATATCACTGATCGTCTCGGTACTGCTATTACTGAATTGAATCCAATTGCGATTAGAAATACAGATCGTCAGCATCTTTTATCTAGCGATTTTCAACTCAGTGCTTTCAGTTATCGAGAAAAAAGCTTGTTGTATTCTCTATCTCAGCGTATGCGGCGAATGATCAAAGGTGGACAAAGTTCATATGATGCAGCGATGGCTTGTCAAACCCATATGATTGCCTTGGCCGAAGCTTTTGTTGAGCGTCTTGTTATAGAGCAATTCGTTCAAGTGGTAGAGGAACAAGCGGGTAAGAGTATTTTTGAGCCACTTCAGCAACTATGTCAGCTGTATGCCCTACATACAATAGAACAGCATAAGGGATGGTATCTAGAAAAAGAATATATTAGCAGTGGTAAATCCAAAGCGATAAGACGGCTCGTGGACGAATTGTGTGGTACATTGAGAGGACAAGCCGACGCTTTGGTCGATGCCTTTGATATTCCCGACGCCTTATTAGCTGCTCCTATTATTAGATAAGGAGTACGGTCAAGGAAGACTTCAATAGTTTTGCTAAAAAATGCTAGGCATAGCTATTGAAGTCTAAAATCTGGCTATTTTCGAATATCAATTCCGTTTTTTATAGCCAATTTATTAGCATAAAGTCTATTGATAGATCATCACTATGAAATCACTTTGGTCTCACTTATTAGTGGCCTTCTTTGCTGCTTTTTTCACTTTTGTACTATTTCGGTTCTCGTATCCTCCGATCCAAGCAGAAACTTATTCAACAGATTCAGCTGAAGAGATACACCAGTTAATGGAGAATCAACCCAGTCTACTTACCAAATCCCCCACTAATTCTTTTGAACAGCAAGATTTTAGCCTCATTGTTAATCGTTCTATGCCGGCGATTGTCCATATAAAAGGAGTAAGTGCCACCAATTATACAATCGGGTCGGGATCCGGAGTGCTTGTTTCTTCTGATGGCTTTATTGTCACCAACCATCATGTTATTGAAGATGCCACCACGCTAAAAATCACCTTGCATAATAAGCGAATGTTCGATGCGGAAGTTATTGGTTTGGACCCACAAACAGACCTAGCTTTGATAAAAATTAATGCCCAAAACCTCCTGGCCTTACCCTTGGGAAATAGTGACCTACTCGATGTCGGAGAATGGGTCTTAGCTATCGGTCATCCTTTCAATATGAATTCGACGGTAACAGCAGGCATCGTCAGTGCCAAGGCTAGAGCGATAGATATTTTGGGAGATGAATATTCCATTGAATCCTTTATACAAACCGATGCCGTGGTAAATCCTGGCAACAGTGGCGGTCCCTTAATCAGTGCATCGGGTGAGTTGGTGGGTATCAATACAGCTATCTTAACTGAATCTGGCGTTTCCGAAGGCTACTCCTTTGCTATCCCCTCTAATTTGGTTCGTAAAATCATCACGGACCTTCGTGCCTTTGGGAAAGTAAAGCGAGCGATACTAGGCGTGGATATTCTAGATGTCACCGATGAAATGGCCTATGATTTAGGCTTGTCTCAAGTGGAAGGCGTGTATATCCAAAAGCTTATTACTGGTGGAACTGCGGATCGAGCTGGAATCAAAAGCGGGGATGTTATCCTAAAAATCAATGATGTGTCGACAGCTACTGTGCCTGCCCTACAGGAACAGATCGCATTGTATCGACCTGGCGATCATATCTCTATGGAGTTTATAAGAGATGGCAAAAAATATCGCCAGGAGAAGATTTTACTGCAAAGCCTACCCACCAATAAAGAGAATAGAAAAAAGTAAGAAAAAAAGCTAGCAAATTGTGACCCTGGACTGTCTCTTATACACATCTGACGCTG
>CAJXUM010000775.1 GCA_913060855.1 uncultured Lewinella sp.
CGGCAGCGTCAGATGTGTATAAGAGACAGCTTCTAACTGGATATGGTACTTATTTCCATTTATTTTGAGCTGCACTTGTTTTTGCTGAGCATCGATAGAGATGAGTTCAGCACGAAAAGATTTGCCGTTTTGTAGGATATGAAAGTGTTTGTCATCTAAAGGAATGACATCCAGATCGGTGCCTGAAATTCCTTCGAATTGAAAATCTTCGTTAACAACAGCATTATAGTTTTTAGACATAGCTATGGGTATTCTTCTTTTAGTTAGTCATTCGACCTAAACGCATGAGAAAGTGAGTCTCAAAGATAGTGTAAAGTATATAAATGATCAGAAAAGGAACCACAAACCAACGGCTTGTAGGCTCGGCCACCGCATGATAAATAAAGACTAGGGCGACAGAAAACATCATCTTGAAGCCCGTAAAGCCTAGAACTAAACGCGAAAAATCATTCTTATTTCGGTTGTGTACCATTTTAGCGCCCAAATGGTATACGATGATGCTAAGGAGGATAAAGAAAAGGAGACTAATCCAAGAGATATCGCCAAAATGAAGATATTGGGCTTGCTGGGTAAATAGGAAGATTAGACTTGCCGTAGATAAGCTTAATACACTCAACTGGATATAAAAGGTTCGTAGACTCACGATATAAATCTATAATTGATGTCCGACAAAGGTACAACTTCAGTTGCATTAGACTTCTACGAAAAGAGAAAGGAAGAGGATGACATAAAAAGCTAGAATAGGAAGGAGGATAAATAGGAGAAAATGAGTTAGGAAAGAATTCCTTACTCATTTTCTTCTTTGTCTTCCTTCTTTTTCTTGTCAGTATCGAAGATGAAATCTTTTAGCGTGAGGTAAAAAGCAGCGATGATAGCGATAATAACCAGCAGCAAAGTAAAATAAGGCTTTTCTGTTTGGTAGTATTCATCGAGCTTCTTTCCGGCCAAGGCTCCGATAATCAAGATGGCGGCCATTTGAAATGCCATTCCAGAGTACTTGAGGTAACTCTCCGCACTTTTGACCACCTTCTTTTTAGCAGAACTAGGCTCCGGCTTTGGCTGCTTTGCCAATTTGGGTTCCTTTATTTTGAAATGAATCAGTTCTCTTTACGCCAGCACCTCCCATGGTACAGGTTACATTAAATTCTGCACCGGCATTAACGATTAGCTTGCCAGTGGTTACATCACCACTTATCTTTGCGCTTTCTCGTACATTCAAGAGTTCGCTCACATTGATGGTCCCTTCGAATTTACCTTCAATGACGGCATTTTTACAGCGAATTTCGCCATCCACAAAGCCAGTTGGTCCAATGATCACCTTCGCATCGCAGAAAAGTTTGCCTTGGATCGTTCCATCTACACGGAAATCGCTCGCTGATTGGACAGAACCCTCAACTACTGTTCCTTTTACAATACTATTTAATGCATGACCAGATGGGCCAGAAGAAACAGTACTTGATTTGGCTTTCGATGCCTCCTTTTTGCTGTCTTTACTATTAAACATCGCTACGTTTTTAGATTAGAAAAACATGTTTACAATACTTCGGTGCCAATTAACTACTAAGAAAAAGCCAATAATCGAGTCATAATTATTTTGAATGAACAAAATGATTCGGTTCGCTTAGACCTAGTGTCTTAAATGTTTGGGCGAAAATAAGAATAGTTGATTAACTGGGATATTGTGAGGGGCAGTTTTCTCAAGAGTAAGCAAGATAATGTATTTTTTTGTTCTCTGATAATTTTTTGCTTTGGATATGCTTGAAACTTAATGCACTACCTTATTTCTATTGGTTTTACCACTTACTTTACATTGCTGGAGCCCATTAAAGAACACTTATTTGCGCTTGGGGTGACTGAAAACGACCTACCAATAGATAGAACGTCTAAAATTCAGCTGGAAGTATCCAATCTGCCGATTGAAAGAATTTCCACTTTATAGTGGTCAAATCAACAGTGGGATCGACAAAGCGCTGCCGCGGATGATCATTGAGTTTTACCTGAATATCGGCATAGATGGCTACTTGCTGCCCTTTGGCTTCGTATTCTCTTTGCAGAAAATGGGCAAACTGGAGGATCATATCCGGATGCGTGTACATTTTTCGCTCTTGTTTGTACGACAGATAGTCTCTGGGATCGACTTTAATCTGAGTGTCTGTAGTTAAATCTTCGACCACAAATACACCACTACCGGCTTTGGAACGAAGCATCATGCGCCAGGCATAGCGGTGGCCTTCCTCCGTCCAAGCGACGGGAGTAGGGAAGAGGTGATGGCGAAGTGGGAGGAAAACATGGATTAATACCAAGCATAGGATGGACAAGCGAACGATCAGTTTTTGCTCAAAGGAGGGATGAGTAGGAATGATAGGTGATACTACCCATGCTTTTAAACCCAATCGAGGCCACTTTTGTCCTATCGGCCTCAGGAGTTTTCGAGGGAAATCAGGTGCAAAAAAGAGAGCCGTCAGGGCCAATGATAAATAAGGGAAAATGCCAATACTGAAGATCAAGGCATTGGTAAGATGGAAAAATAAAGCTAGTCCAAACGCCAGCCCTCGAGTTTGGCGAAATAGTAGGAGTGGAACTATTGTAAGGTCAAAAAGCACCCCGCCATAAGCCATAAAATAGGCAACCATCGGCTCATCTAGGAGCCCGCCAATCAGCGGCGTACCCGATTTGCTGGGTAACCACAGCTGCAAGGGCATAGCCCGCAACCAATCAAAATTAATCTTGGCAATACCACCAAAAAAATAGACGACCCCCATTAAGAATTGCAATAGGAAAAGGGGCCAATATGGAATGATAGCTTGATAAGGCACCCGTGCTTGTCGGACATCCATACTCGCCGCTCGATTTGCTGGAAGAAAGATCATTACAAAACTGATCCAGCAAAACAGATAAGCATGATTGAGATAATTAGCCTTTTCTAGCAAAAAGAGATAGGTAAAACCCAGAAAAAATAGGCTGCAACTGATTCGATAATACCATCCGAACGTGATTAGAATGGCCAATAGCATCAAGGCAAAAAGGAATAGCGTCATCCAGGGATCTGGAAATACCCGCACCCACTCAAATCCATAATAAGGGAATTGGTAATTAGCCGGATTGAAGGCCTCTTTGTCAATATGATAATAGAGGTAACTACTCAATACATCCACAAAAGCAAAAATCCCAAAAATGATTCGGAAGAAGACGAGAGAAGCAATATCAATGGGTCGGAATAGTTTATTCATTCCAGTTAGCTTGTGGGTGATAGATTTCGGGATGAAGATAGGGAATAAGGCTGGGGTTGACATAAAAAATCCCCAGACCTAAGGCCTGAGGATTCCAATTTTAGGGTTTTAGGTGAATATTTGTCTTATGGTCTCTGTTGTGATTAGGGGTTTACGACCATTATGACGTAGTGGGCCCATCTTTGGACAGGGCATTGTGATTCACCATCGACGCGAAGCGAAAAGGCGGCTCGATTCAATGGATTATTGTTTCCTCCGTCTGAACTGTAATAGCATTTTCTAGGGAAATCATCTTCATTGTGTAGGAGCGTAGACATGATAGAGCCTGCACCGTCGAGAGATACAACCAATTCACCATCAAAATCTGTAGATGAACTCCCTTTTCGGTAGGCCATGACTGGTTTTTGATTGTTGTCGTAAACTTTGTGCCACCCACTTCCTGCTTGGGCTGGATCCAAGATATAGGCCTGGCCATCTGGTGCATTGTACTTGACTTTGCCTGAACCATCCGAGCTGAGGTTGAAAAATTTAAAGGTTGCCATGTGTTGGGTTTTTTAGGGTAAATGAATTTTAATTGTGTAACCTTCTGTTATTTATTCTGATACAAAGTTTAGCCTTTGTGGTCACAAAAAGAATGACCAGTTTTGGTGGTTATGCATATATTGAGATAGTTGTTATAATGATAAAATGTATATAGTGTCTGATTTACAATAACTTATGAATTGTTTAATTTGGAGTCGTAAGTATAAGGTTAGAGGGCTTATTCCATCTTTTATTGGGATGCACCCATTTTTTTATTTATATTAGGGTAGTTAATTACATAAATACCTGGTATTAAGATTGATTTTTCATTTTAATGCCAACCCATAAGCCAAGGACACAACACTTTGATTAAACTACTAGCCCCACTTCTCCTACCGCTATATGCGTCTGTCTCTTATACACATCTGACGCTGCCGACGAAGAGGATAGTGTAGAT